>DASWMR010000762.1:0-15362 GCA_036399635.1 Actinoplanes sp.
GGCTTCCGGCGGCGCGGCTGAGGCCCGTACGGGAAGAAAGAAGCATCGGCACAAAGCGGCCAGCCGGGAGATCAAGGTCGCGGACGATGTCTACCGTGCCGGATTTGCCTGTTTTGTCGGCCGGCCGAATGCCGGCAAATCTACGCTGACGAATGCGATCATCGGTCAGAAGATCGCCATCACGTCGAACAAACCGCAGACCACCCGGCACATCATCCGCGGCATCCTGCACCAGGAGCACGCCCAGCTCGTGCTGGTCGACACCCCCGGCCTGCACCGTCCCCGGACCCTGCTCGGCGAGCGCCTCAACGACCTGGTCCGGGAGACCTGGAGCGAGGTCGACGTGATCGGCATCTGCTTCCCGGCGGACGAGAAGGTCGGGCGCGGCGACCGGTTCATCGCGGCCGAGATGGCCGAGCTGAAGGCTACCGTCATCGCGGTGGTCACCAAGGTCGACCTGGTCGATCCGGCGACGCTCGCGCAGCGGCTGCTGGACGTCAGCAAGCTCTACGACTTCGCCGACATCGTGCCGGTCAGCGCGGTCTCCGGGCATCAGGTGGAGACCCTGGTCGACGTGATCGTCAAGCATCTGCCGGAGTCGCCGCAGCTCTACCCGGCCGAGATGATCACCGATGAGCCGGAGCAGGTGCTGATCGCCGAGTTGATCCGGGAGGCGGCCCTCGAAGGGGTGCGCGACGAGTTGCCGCACTCGATCGCGGTGCTGGTCGAGGAGATGATGGTCGAGGGCAACCTGACCAAGATCTACGCCAACCTGTACGTGGAGCGGGACAGCCAGAAGTCGATCGTGATCGGGACGCGCGGGGCGCGGCTCAAGGACGTAGGCACCAAGGCGCGCGCCGGCATCGAGCAGCTCCTCGGCACCCGGGTCTATCTTGACCTGCATGTTCGGGTTGCGAAGGACTGGCAGCGCGACCCTCGGCAGCTCCGGAAACTAGGGTTCTAGATTCGAAACCCTCTATCTCCCGAGTATGGGATGTTTCACCCTGGTTTGCTCTTCCGCCGGGCACTTGGGTAACAACGGGAGCCATGCGGAACCGGTACCTGGATTTGCTGCGTGCAGCGGCGACCCTGCGAGTGGTGCTCTACCACTCGACCGGCTGGACGGCCCTGACCATCGTCTTCCCGGCCATGTCGGTGATGTTCGCCCTGGCCGGGTCGTTGATGGCGGCGTCGCTGGACCGGTACGGGCCGGCCGCGGTCGAACGCCGCCTGCACCGGCTGCTGCCGTCGCTCTGGGTGCTTGTCGCGATCGCCGTGCCGGCCATGCTGATCTCCGGGCTGGCCTGGGACTGGACGGTCCTTCTCTGGGCGTTCCCGCTGCAGGACCCGCCGGCCACCGGCTTCTGGCTCAACGGGCTCGCCGCCATGTGGTACCTGCGGGACTTCCTCTGGCTCGTGCTCCTCTCGCCGTTGGCGCTGCCGGTGTTCCGCCGGTTCCCGATCCCCACCATCGCCCTGCCCTACGGCGCCCTGGCGGTGGTCACCCTGACCGGGTCGGTTCCGCCTCCGGTGGTACGCGACCTCGCCCTCTACGGCGGCGCCTGGTTGCTCGGTTTCGCCCACCACGACGGCATGCTGTCCCGCCGCCGGTGGTGGCTGATCGCCGCGCTCGCCTCGGTCGGCGCCGGCTGGGCGCTGACCCACCCCGGGCCGCGTGGCCTCGATCTCAACGACATCCCGCTGGCGAACGCGCTCTGGTCGGCCGCGTTCATCCTGATCGCGCTCAGCATCTCGCCGCGGGTCGCGCCGAGCCGCGCCCTCACCGTGGTCAACGCCCGGGCGTTGACGATCTACCTCTGGCACGTGCCGATGATCGTGGCGGTGGTGCGGCTCGCGGAGGCGACCGGGTTGCCGGTCCAGGGCTGGGTCGGCATCACCTGGCGGTTGGCCGTGGTGGCCGTCCTGCTGGCGATCGTGGTGCTGCTGGTCGGCTGGGTCGAGGACGTGGCGGCCGGCCGGCGGCCCACGCTGGTGCCGGGGAGCCGCCCGGTGCAGATTCCGGTCTCGCCGGCCCCGGCGGGTGCCGGGCTGGTGCTGGCCGGCGCTCAGCGGGAGCGGACGACCAGGGGCTGAGCGACCTGGCCGAGCTCGCCGCTGAGGTCGTGCAGGGTGGCCGTGGCCAGCCCGACGCCGTCGTCGGTGAGCGCTGTCCGACAGGCGAGGTGCACCCACTCACCGGCGGCCGGCCGCAGCAGCGTGGTGGTCATGGTCGGCGGGATGGACAGCCACTTGTCCATCGGCAGCACCGCGGACAGCCCGTTCGCCGAGTCCGCGACGATCAGCGCGCGGTCCTGGCCGTCGATCTGTTCGCCGTCGATCAGCGGGATCCGGACCCGGCTCCAGACGTGCGTCTCGCCGGGCTCGTCGATGTCGCCGGCAGTGGGCCGCCACTCGATCGCCTGGCCGTAGCCCCAGTCGTCGAACATGCCGAACGTCTGCTCGGTCTCCGGCAGCGGCTTCGCGAGGCTTGTCGGGGTGGACGCCGGCGGCGGGGGACCGGCGGCCAGATGCCAGGCCCGGGCGATCACCGCGACCTTCCCGTCGACGATCATCTGGGCCTCGTTCAGCGTGGTCAGCCGGCCGGGTTTGATCGTGCTGACCGCCACCCGGAAGTCCCGCCGCGGGATCGGCCCGAGGAAGTCCACCGAGATCCGGGCCAACCGGAGGCCGTCGACCCGCAGCAGGCGACCGAGCAGTGCCGCCGGCGGGCCGCCGTGTTGCATTTCGGTGTCCCAGGGGCTCTCGGTCGACTTGGTCGGCCGGTAGGTGTGCTCACCGAGCGGGAGGTAGAAGCTCATGCCCCGATCATGCCGCTGCGGAGATGTTCGTGTCGCCGTTGCGGGTCTCGACCCGGATGACGTTCTTCGCCTTCGGGTCGCTGGTGATCCCGTTCATCGTGGAGTCACCGGAGCTGGACTCCTCGGTGACCTGGTAGGCGCCGGCCGGCACGGTCACGTTGACGTCGCCGCTGGTCGTGCGGGCGGTCACCGAGGCCGGTACGGCCAGGTTCGCGGTGATGTCCCCGGAGGTGACCTTGAGGTCGACCGCGCCGCCCGCGTTCAGCGCCTGGATGTCGCCGGAGGTGGACTGCACCTTGACCGTGCTCTTGGCGTCGAGCACCCGGATGTCGCCGGATGTCGCCCGCAGCTGCACCGGCCCGGTCGCGTCCCGCACCGTCACGTCGCCCGAGGTCACCTTGAGGTCGGTGGTGCCGACCCCGGTCAACTGCACGTCGCCGGAGCGCAGCTCGCCGCCGACCGCCACGCCGGCGGGTGCCTGGATCTCGTACGACACCTGGCAGTTGTTGCCGCACGACGTGTCGAGCAGCAGCTTCGTGCCGTCCAACCGGTAGGACTCGCCCGGGTTGGTGCTGCGCCGGACGATCCGCTTGATCGTGGTCTCGGTGGCCGCGCCGGTGGTCACCAGCACGTCGCCGCTGCCCCCGGTGATCCGGATCTCGGTGATCTTGGTCTTCTCGGTGTCTTGGTAGGTCATCCGGGCGCCCACCACGCCGGCGCACCCGGTCAGGGTGGCGGTCGTCGCGGCGATGAGAGCGAGCACTCCGGCGCGCCGGGCGGCAGTCTTGGTCATGCCCTGACGCTAGGGCCGCGGGCCGCCCCGGCACCATCGGTCCTGTCACTGACCGTCCCCGGAGATGACCCTGAGACCGGGTCAGGGTCGGCGCTGTCGGAACCGGGGGGCAGAATGGCGGGGTGCCCACCGGATCCGGATATCGCCGGCAGCTCTACCGCGACGACGCCGTGGTGCTGCGCGTGCAGAAGCTCGGCGAGAGCGACCGGATCATCACGCTGCTGACCCGGCGGCACGGCCGGCTGCGCGCCGTCGCCCGCGGGGTGCGCCGCACCTCGTCGCGCTTCGGCGCCCGGCTCGAACCGTTCGGCCACATCGACCTCCAGCTGGCCGGTTCGCCCGAGGGGGTGGGTAGTCCGCTGCACTCGGTGAGCCAGGTCGAGGCGGTCGCCCTCTACGGCAAGCAGTTCCTCACCGACTACCCGCGCTACACGGCGGCGAGCGCGATCGCCGAGACCGCCGAGCGGTTGACCCCGATCGAGCGCGAGCCGGCGCTGCGGCTCTTCCAGCTCACCCTGGGCGCGCTCAAGGCGCTCGCGGTCGGCGAGCACGCGGGCACCCTGGTGCTCGACGCCTACCTGCTGCGCGGCATGTCGGTGGCCGGCTGGGCGCCGGCCCTCACCGAGTGCGCGGTCTGCGGCACCTCCGGGCAGCATGCGGCGTTCTCGGTGCCGGCCGGCGGCGCGGTCTGCCCGGACTGCCGCCCACCGGGTGCCGCCCACCCCAGCCCGGCCACTCTCGGCCTGATGACCGCCCTCACCGCCGGCGACTGGCTGGTCGCCGACGCCGCCGAGCAGTCGGTGCGCCGCGAGTGCAGCGGCCTGGTCGCCGCCCATCTGCAGTGGCACATGGAGCGGGCGCTGCGCTCGCTGCCCCTGGTCGACCGACGGGAGAGTTCATGACGCCGCGTCCGCCCACCCCGCACCTGTCCGGTGCCCGGCCGCCGGCGCTGCCCAAGGCGGCGGTGCCGCGGCACGTCGCGCTGGTCATGGACGGCAACGGCCGCTGGGCGAAGGAGCGGGGCCTGTCCCGCACCAAGGGCCACGAGCAGGGTGAATTCTCCCTCTTCGACACCATTGAGGGCGCCATCGAGCTGGGCATTCCCTACCTCTCGGCGTACGCGTTCTCCACCGAGAACTGGAAGCGCTCGCCCGAGGAGGTGCGCTTCCTGATGGGCTTCAACCGCGACGTGATCCGCCGCCGCCGAGACCAGTTGGTCGACCTCGGCGTGCGGGTGGTCTGGTCCGGCCGGGCCGGCCGGCTGTGGAAGAGCGTGATCACCGAGTTGCAGACGGCCGAGGAGATGTCGAAGCACAACAAGACGCTGACGCTGCAGTTCTGCGTGAACTACGGCGGCCAGGCCGAGATCGCCGACGCCACCGCGGCGATCGCCCGGGACGTGGCAGCCGGCCGGCTCAAGCCCGACAAGATCAGCGAGAAGACGATCGCGAAGTACCTCTACCACCCCGAGGTGCCGGAGGTGGATCTCTTCCTGCGCCCGTCCGGCGAGCAGCGCACGTCGAACTTCCTGCTCTGGCAGTCGGCGTACGCCGAGATGGTCTTCCTCGACACGCTCTGGCCCGACTTCGACCGCCGCCACCTCTGGTACGCGTGCGAGCTGTTCGCTGCCCGCGACCGCCGCTTCGGCGGGGCGCTGCCCAACCCGGTCAGGCCCAACCCGGTCAGGCCGAGCTGATCGGGCTCGTCACGACCCCGAAGATCCGGTCCACGTCGCACAGGTCAGGCAGGACGGTGTGCGCGCCGGCCCCGATCAGGTCGGCCATCGTGGTCGAGCCGGTCGCCACACCGATCACCTGGGCGCCGTTGGCCAGGCCGGCGCTGACGTCGTGCACGGTGTCGCCGATCACCACCGGGGCGAACGGTTCGCCATACTTCGCCTCGGCCCGCTCCAGGCTGCGCCGCACCAGGGTGGCCCGCACGCTGTCGTCGGTGCCGTAGCCGCCGACCTCCGCGTCGAACGCGCCGGCCAGCCCGAACGCTGCCACCTTGGCCGCCGCCACCTCCGGCACGTTGCCGGTGACCAGGGTCTGCACCACGGAAGCCTCGGCACTCAGCCGGTCGAGCACGGCGCGCACCCCCGGCATCAGTTCACCCTGCTCGGCGAAGAGGTGCTCGGCCTGGCGTACCTGCTCGACGTAGCGCACGAAGAACCGCTCCGGCGTGCAATCGGTGACCCCGTGCACCGCGAAGACCTCGGCGCAGATGTCCATGTCGGTGCGCCCCACGAAGCTCGGCGTGGCCTGCCAGGCCAGCCCGGTGACCTCGGTGAACGCGGCCTTCCACGCCGTCGCGGCCACCCCGCCGCCGCGCAGCAGGGTGTAGTCGATGTCCCACATGACCAGGCGTCTCACCCGTGCAACACCCGCTCGATGTGCTCCACCTTGGCGGTCAGCGCACCGGTCACGCCGGGCCGGATGTCAGCCTTGAGGGAGACGCTGACCCGCGGCGATCCCGCGGCCACGACGTCGACGGCCTGCTTGACGACGGCCATCACCTCGTCCCACTCGCCCTCGATCGTGGTGAACATGGCATCGGTGCGGTTGGGCAGCCCGGAGGCGCGCACCACCCGCACGGCTTCGGCGACCAGGTCACCGACGGAATCGCCCACACCGAGGGGCGTCACAGAGAAAGCAATGAGCACCCGCCCATGGTGCCATCGATGTCCGGCAACCAGGAGGGTTGAGTCGACGCCGGCACCCTTGCGCTCTGCCCACTCACCGAGCTCGAGATCCTTTATGCGGCCCGGGCGTCGCCGCCGGCGATGGTGCGGTGCGGTCGGCCGCGCCGGCCGGGCGGGCCAGCGCGGCCAGGTGCTCGATGTAGATGTTGTTGAACATCACCCGATGATCGGGCGGAACATCCCCAGGCCTACGGTGGTCGCCAGAATCGTGGCGGCGAGCGCGGCGGCGCCGATCAGCAACGCGGTGTCGGCGAGGGTGAAGCGCTGCCGGCGGGCGTACGTGCGGGGGGTCTCCGAGTCGAAACCGCGGGCGTCCATCGCGACGGCGAGCCGGCCACCGCGCCGCAGCGCCCCGACGAGCAGGGCGAACGCCGTCGAGACGAACAGCCGCACGCGGGCGGCCGGATTGCGGCCGGCGTCCACCCCGCGGGCCCGCCGGGCCAGCGTGATCATCTGCCACTCCTCGCCGAGCAGGGGGAGCAGGCGGAACGCGGCCAGCGCACCGATGGCGAACCGGGCCGGGGCCTTGGCGTTCTGCACGAGCGCGTCGGCCAGGTCGGTCGGGTCGGTGGTGGCGAAGACGACCACGCCGGGCACGGCGACCGCGAAGATCCGCAAGATGAGGGCAAGAGCACTGAGCAGTACGCCCGTGGTCACGTCGAACGGGCCGGCGGCGACGAGTAGCTCGCCGGTGCGGTCGGCGGCGAAGAGAACCATCGTGACCAGCACGCCGAGCGACGTCGCGAGCAGCGGCCAGGCGCGGCGGGCGAGAACCCCGTAGCGGACCCCGAAGAGCGGGAGCAGGGCCAACTCGACGGCGAGCCCGATGGCGGGGGTGAGCGGGTCCAAGGTGGCCGCCAGCGGCAGCGCGAACAGCAGCACCGCGGCCAGCTTGGCCACCGGGTTGCGCCGGGCCAGCGGAGCGGCCGAGTCGGCGACGGGCTGCAGGACGAACGTCACGCGGGGCGCCGGTGCGGGAGTGGGTCGCTCGTGCGGGATGAGGTCAGGGGGAACGTGCGGTCGGCGAGGGTCTGCACGAAATCGTCGTCGTGGGTCACCGCCACCACGGCGTGTCCGTCGTCGCGCAGCGCGGCGAGCAGATCGACCAGCTCGAGCCAGGTGCGTCGGTCCTGGCCGAAGGTGGGCTCGTCCAGCACGAGCAACCGCGGCGCGGTGGCCAGCGCGGTGGCGACGCTCAGCCGGCGTGCCTCACCCCCGGAGAGGGTGTACGGGTTGGCGGCCGCGAGCTTGGTGAGGCGGAGCCGATCGAGCAGGCCGTCGACGACCGCGCTGATCTCGGCGGCCGGCCGGCCCAGTCGGCGTGGCCCGACCGCCAGCTCGTCGGCGACCCGGGAGGTGACGAATTGATGCTCGGGGTTCTGGAACACCGAGCCGATCCGCCCGGTGAGCGTCGCCGCCCGCCACCGGTGCGGCGGCCTCGGGTCGTCGAACGCGTGCATCCGCCCTGAGGTGGGCGGGAGCAGTCCGCCGAGGGCGAGCGCCAGGGTCGACTTGCCGGCACCGTTGGGGCCGGTCACGGCGAGCACCTCGCCGGCTCTGACCGTCATCGACACCGACTCGAGCCGCCGGGCGACCGCGAGGTTCTCGGCCCGGACCAGTTCGGCGGTCGCTGGGGTCGGTGACTTGCGGGGCGCGACCCGGAAGCCGGGCACCCAGACACCCTCGTCGGCGAGCCGCGCACCGTACGCGGCGAACACCATCTCGGGCGAGCCGTCGGCTCGGATGCCGCCGCCCGGTTCGAGCACGACGACCCGGTCGACCAGCGGCAGCGCCTCGGCGACCCGGTGCTCGACGATGATCAGGGTGCGGTCGTCGCGGGACCGGGTGATCGCCTCGCGGACCAGCGTGGCGCCGGCCGGGTCGAGGTTCGCGGTCGGCTCGTCGAGCAGCAGCAGCCCGGGCCGCAGCGCCAGCACGCCGGCCAGCGCCAGCCGCTGCGCCTCGCCGCCGGAGAGTGCCGACGTGGGCCGGGTGATCGGGTAGGGGAAGCCGACCCGGTCCAGCGCGTCGCTGACCCGCGGCCAGATCTGCCCGGCCGGCACCCCGCGGTTCTCCAAGCCGAACGCCACGTCGTCGCCGCTGCGCGCCATCACGAGCTGGGTCTGCGGATCCTGGAAGAGGATGCCGACCCGCTCCCGGGACTTGCGCGGGTCGAGGCCGTCGATCTCCACGCTCCCGGCCGACTCGCCCGAATCGTCGGGGAGCAGGCCGGCCAGCGCCGCGAGCAGGGTGCTCTTGCCGGCCCCGGACGGGCCGAGCAGGAGCACCCGCTCACCGTGCGCGATGTGCAGGTCGACGTCGCGGACGGCCCAGGCACGGCGACCGGCGTGCCGCCACCCGAACCCGCGAAGGACGACCTCGGCCATCGGCTAGACCAGTGCCCTCGTCCGACCGGCGGCGAAGCGGTCCAGCACCCCGGCCTGCGCCAGCGCCTTGGTCAGCGCGACACTGCCGAATCCGGCGATCACCACTGCGGAGGCCGCGGTGATCAGGATGTACGGGATCCGCATGGTCGTCCACGAGGTGTCGCCGTACCAGACGATCGCGTCGTAGACCGCGGCCACGACGCCGGCGGACGCGGCGGCGAGCAGCGCCACCGGAAGCCGGTAGACCTTGTAGGCGAACGCGGCGAAGACCAACTCGGCGCCGAGTGCCTCCAGCGGGCCCTGGACCACAATGGTCAGACCCCAGCTCGTGCCGAGCGCGACCGACACCAGCGACGCCACGGTCAGGGTGAAGAACGCGGCGCCCGGCTTGCGCACGATGAGCGCCCCGAGCACGGCCGGCACCAGCCACACCCCGTAGATCACCGCCCGGCCGGGCAGCGGAATGGCGTCGGCCGGCCCGTTCCAGAGCAGGCCCCACGCCCAGAAGATGACACCGAACGCGACTGCGATGATCGATGCGATCAAGATGTCGACGGTTCGCCACCGGTTACTCATGATTTGCCTCCCAGCTCATACCGGGAGGAGACGCACGCCGCGCACCGGGGCGGACCCCGGGACACGACGGGCTGGAGAAAAGACCGAACTTCCTGCGCTGGCATTACCCAGATCAGGTACGAGGGTCTGCGGTGTCACCCGCACTCTCAGCGCTGTGCGCTCCCCTGTCGGATGAGGCTCACTCGTCCGGATGGTTCTCCACCGTCGCGAATGATCCTCACTGCATGTGTTTCGATGACGCTAACACCGTTGCAGGCTGCGCAACAGCGAGGGAGTGATCACATGGAGACTCAGCGCCAGGAGATCAAGGCGCGGGGGATGACCTTCGATGTCTTCGCCGGCGGTCCGGCGGACGGGCAACCGGTGCTCCTGCTGCACGGTTTCCCGCAGGATCATCGCGAGTTCGATCTCGTGGTGCCCCGGTTGCATGCGGCGGGCTTCCGGACGTACGCGCTCGATCAGCGCGGCGCCTCGCCCGGCGCGCGCCCGGAGGCCGTGGCCGACTACCGAATGTCGGAGGTGACCGCTGACGCGATCACCGTGCTTGACGCCCTCGGCGTCGAGTCGGCGCACGTGCTGGGCCACGACTGGGGTGCGCAGGTCGGCTGGCTGCTCGCCGACCAGCACCCGGAGCGGGTGACGACGCTCACCGCCGTCTCCGTGCCGCACCCGAAGGCACTGCGCCTGGCGATGCGGGTCCGCCCCACGCAGCGCGCCCGGTTGGCCTACTTCGCCGTGTTCCGTTCGCCGGTGGCCGAGCGTTTCCTGCTCGGCAGCGACGCGGCGGTGCTGAAGGCGATGTTGCGGCCGCTCGGTGAGCGCGCTGCGCTCTATGTGGACGCGATGCGCGAGCCGGGCCGGCTGACCGGCGGGCTGAACTGGTACCGGGCCCTCTCCGGCGGCCAGCTGACCGGCGCCGGCTTGATCCGGGTTCCGACCACGTACGTGTGGAGTGACCGCGACGGCGTGGTCGGGCGGACGGCCGTCCTGCGCACCACGGACTGGGTCGAGGCGGACTACCAGCTGGTAGTGATGCGCGGAGTCAGCCACTGGGTGCCGGAGCAGGCGGCCGACGCGCTCGCCGACGCGGCCATCGCCCGGATGCAAGGAGTTTCACAACTGTCTAACTAGGGGAAACCGTGCCGTCATGGCGACCGAGAAACCCCGGATCAAGCAAGAGACTGATAAGCAGCGCTGGGACCGCAACTTCGCCGATCTCCTGCAGGAACTGCGGGTGACGCAGACCGGCATCCAGATCCTGTTTGCCTTCCTGCTGACCCTGCCGTTCAGCAGCGGCTTCCCCCGGACGTCGGCCTTCCAGAAGGACGTGTACGTCGTCTCGCTGCTCACCGCCGCAGCGGCGACCGCCATGGTCATCTCGCCGGTGGCGTTCCACCGGGCCCTGTTCCGGCAGGGCCGCAAGCCGGAACTGGTCCGCTGGGCGCACAAGATGCTCACCGGCGGGCTGGCCTTTCTGCTGGTCTCGATGGTCAGCGCGGTTCTGCTGATCACCGACTACCTGCTGGCCTGGCCGATGACGGTGCTCACCACCGTCGCGGCGGGCGCCTTCTTCCTGGCCTTCTGGGTAGCGATCCCGTTCTACCGGCACAACTGGATCGACGAGGACGAAGAGGAAGAGGACGACAAGGTCACCGGCGACGACCCGACGCTGCCAGACCGAGCTTCCTGAGCTCCAGCTCGGCCAGCCGGTCGACCGCGTCGGCGTCGCCGTTGCGCCAGCTCTGCGCGATGTCCGGGCCGAGCCGGGTGAGCTCGCTCAACGGGCGGCTCGCCAGCGCCCGCAGGGCCAACAGGTCACGGCCCGCGGGTGCGTCGCGGACCGCCCTGGCCACCCCGGCCCGGCGCATCCAGCGCAGCCGCAGCGGCAGCCAGCCGAAGAGGACGACCGCGAGCGGCACGGCGACCGCGACGAGGGCCAGGATGATCGACAGCTGGTCGACCACGTCCTGCTGCTGGCGGCCCGCCTCGGCGATCGACCGGGCCGCGTCGGCCGCCCCGGTGAACGGCTTGACCAGCTGGTCGCCGACCAGCGGGACGCGGTCGACCTTGGCGCCCGCATCCGCGAGGTTGTCGGCGATGCCGCCGCCGGCGCTCTCCAGCTTCTGCCCTGGCACGGCCAGCTTCGCCACCATGTCGTGCACCCAGAGGCCGACCCGGATCCAGAGATAGACCCAGATCACCACGGCGAGGTCGGTGAGCAGCTGCCGGAGGGCGGTGGGGATACGGTCCGCGTAGAGCTTCACGCGGGACAGCGTGCCATGGTGTGAGCGCTACCGCTTCCCTGCGCACGCCGGGCAGGTACCGAAGATTTCCATCGTGTGCGAGACGTCGGCGAAGCCGTGCTGGGCGGCCACCCGGTCGGCCCACGACTCGACGGCCGGGCCTTCCACCTCGACCGCCCGCCCGCAGGAGCGGCACACCAGGTGATGGTGGTGACCCTGGCTGCACCGGCGATAGAGATGCTCGCCGCCGGGCGGGCGCATCACGTCGATCTCGCCGGCGTCGGCCAGCCCCTGCAGCGTGCGGTAGACGGTGGTCAGGCCGACCCGTTCTCCCCGTTCACGCAGCATCGCGTGCAGGTCCTGGGCGCTGTGGAAGCCGCCGGCGTCCGCGAGCACGGCACTCACCGCGCTGCGCTGCTTGGTGTTGCGCTGTGCGGCCGGGGATTCGATGTTCATGATCGGGCCTCCCTCGCGTGGCTGACGGCGTCCGCGACTATGTGCGCTACGTGGTCGTCCACCAGGGAGTATGCGATCTCGCGTCCCCGGCGTGCGCCGCGGACCACGCCCGCGCCGCGCAGTACCCGCAGATGCTGCGACACCAGCGGCTGCGGTGCACCCAGTTTTTCCACCAGCTCGTGCACGCAGCGCTCGCCCGCGCCCAGTTCGGCGACGATCGCCACCCGGATCGGCGCGGAGAGGGCACGCAGCAGCTCACCGGCCGACTCGTACGCCTCGTAGCCGCTCGTCGTCATCGCCCGGGACCGTATCGCGTCGCCCGGCCGAGAGTGCTCGTGCGGTGTCCGGTCCGGCATTTCGTCAAGCATGGAGCACGACGTCCGGGGGTTCCACCTCGCGGGGCGGATGGCTGCGCCGGCGTAGCGCCCGGGACACCGCGCCGCCGACGGTGATCGCGACGAAGGTGGCCAGGGCCAGCAGCACGGTGGTGGCGCCGGGCGCGGTGTCGACCTCGGCGGAGACCACCACGCCGGCCCCGGCGGCGATCAGGCCGATCGCCATCGCGGCCAGCATCGTGGTGCGGAACCCGCGGGTCACCTGCTGGGCGGCCGCCACCGGCACCACCATCAGGGCCGAGACGAGAAGCAGCCCCACCGTACGCATGGCGATCGTCACGGTCACCGCGGTGGCGACCGCCATCAGGAGGTTCAGGGTGCGCACCGGCAGGCCGCTGACCCGGGCGTACTCCTCGTCGTGGCAGACCGCGAACAGGGCCGGCCGGAACACCGTCATGGCCACCAGCACGGCCGCCCCGAGGGCGGCGATCACCGCGATGTCGGCCGGCGACGTGGTGATCAGCGATCCGAAAAGGTACTGCATGAGGTTGGCGTTGCTGCTGTCGTCGGAGAGCCCGACCAGCACCACCCCGCCGGCGATGCCGCCGTAGAAGAGCAGGGCCAACGCGAGGTCGCCCGAGGTGCGCCCGCGTTGCCGGATCAGCTCGATGCCGACCGCGCCGACCGCCGCGACGAGCACCGCGCTGAGCACCGGGGAGTGGTGCAGCAGCAGGCCCACGCCGACGCCGGTGAGCGCGACGTGCCCGATCCCGTCGCCGATCAGCGACAGCCGGCGCTGCACCAGGTAGATGCCGAGCGAGGGCGCGGCCAACCCGATGATCAGCGCGCCGACCAGGGCGCGGACCATGAAGTCGTACTGAAAAAGATCCATCTAATTTGTCCGGTCTGTCCGGTCAGTGGGGGCCCAGGCGAGCAGGCCGGCCTTGGTCCGCTCGGCGTGCGGGTGCACGTGGTCGTGGTCCGGGTCGGCGTGGTGGCCGGCCGGTTCGGGGGGGATGCCCTCGTGCGCGACCCGGCCCTGGTGCACGACCACGGCCCGGTCGATCAGCGGACGCAGCGGGCCCAGCTCGTGCGCGACCAGCAGGATCGTGCCGCCGGCCGCCTCGAAGCGGGCGAGCACCGCGGCGAACGCATCCTGGCTGGCCGCGTCCACCCCGGCGGTGGGCTCGTCGAGCACCAGCAGGTCGGGTTGGCCGGCCAGCGCCCGGGCGATCAGCGTGCGCTGCTGTTGGCCGCCGGAGAGGGTGGCGACCGGGTCGTCGATCCGGTCCAGCAGGCCGACGCCGGTCAACGCCTCGCGCACCGCGGCCCGGTCGGCGGCCCGGGCCGGCCGGAAGACCCCCCGGCGGGCGAGCCGGCCGGACGCGACCACCTCGCCGACGGTCGCCGGCACCCCGCTGCCGGCGCCGAGGCGCTGCGGCACATAGCCGACCCGGGCCCAGTCGCGGAACCCGCGCCGCGGCACGCCGAACAGGCTGATCTCGCCGTGGGTCAGCGGGACCAGTCCCAGGATCGCCCGGATCAGGGTGGACTTGCCCGAGCCGTTGGCGCCGAGCACCGCGACCACCTCACCGCCGGCCACGGTCATCGACACGTCGTGCAGCACTTCCCGGCCGTCGTAGCCGACCGCGGCGTGGCTGACCTGCAGGACGCTCATCACTGACACCCCAGGGCCGTGGTCAGCGCGGCGAGGTTGTCGCGCATCACAGCGAGATAGTCGCCGGAGCCGGAGCGGCCCTCCAGCGGGTCGAGCACCGCGGTCTTGGCACCCACCGTGCGGGCGATCGTCTCGGCGACCTTCGGGCTGACCAGCGTCTCGAAGAAGATCGTCGTGGTGCCGGTGGCGCGTGCCTCGGCGACCACCCGGGCCAGTCGGTGCGCCGACGGCTCGGCCTCCGGCGAGATACCGGTGATGCCGACCTGGGTCAGCCGGTAGCGGTCGGTGAGGTAGTGGAACGCGGTGTGGCTGGTCACGAGCTCGCGCCGCTGGCAGGTCTGCAAACCCTTGGCGTACGCGTCGTCGACCGCGGCCAGCTCGGTGCGCAGCGCGGCGGCCCGGGCCGTGAAGTCGGCGGCGTGCGCCGGATCGGCCTGCCCGAGCCGCTCGGCCAGCTTGCCGGCGATGGTGGCGAACCGCACCGGGTCGAGCCAGACGTGCGGGTCCCGCCCGCCGGCGGCCTCGGCGTGCTCCTCGCCCGGCTCGGCCTCCCCGTCGTCGACGGCCGGCAGCAGCGGCACCACCGAGGCGGCGTCGAACGAGCGGTCCGCCGCCTCCTGGGCGACGGCGTCGTCCACGGCGGGCTGGAACCCGGCCAGGTAGACGGCGAGGCCGGCCTCGGCGATCTGGCCGACCTGGCGTGGGTTGAGCTCGATGTCGTGCGGCTCGGCGCCGGGCTTGGTGAGGTTGGTGACGGTCACCGCGTCCCCGCCGATCCGCTCGCTGAGAAACTGCAGCGGGTAGAAGGCGGTGACCACGGCCAGCTTGCCGGACGCCGTGGCCCGCTCACCGCACCCGGCGGCGGTGCTGGCGGCGGCCAGGGAGAGCAGGAGAGCGAGGAGGCGTCGCATACCCACAACTGTGACCGACAATGATAATGATTGTCAAAAGCGCATGCATCGGATGCTCGACGCGCCGGCTCAGAGCGCCTTCGCCACCACCGCGGCGACCAGCAAGGTGAGCATGATCAACCGAAGCGTACGGGTGGACGACGACTGCACCGGCCAGGTGGTGAAGGTGAGCGCGGCCAGCCCCGCGGCCAGCACCAACAACAGTGCGGCCCCGACGATCCCGGGCAGGAACAGCCCGGCCACCATCACGGCGAGGGCGATCAGGAACGCCGTCGTCGGGTTGGTCCGGGCCAGCCGGCGGAGCAGGTTGTCGGACGGTGTCACAGAGTCAACTCCTCGGGCTGCGTACGCTTCGGTGCATGTTGGTGCTCAACCGCTTCGTCGTCACCGAGGACCCGCCGGACGGGTTCGTGCAGCGCGCCCACGCGGCGCTCGCCGCGCTCGCCGAGCGCCCCGGCTATCT
>DASWMR010000763.1:0-2036 GCA_036399635.1 Actinoplanes sp.
GTCGATCCGCTCCGGGTGGGCGGCCAACCCCCGGTGGCGGTCGCGGAGCGCGTCGATCAGGCCGGTGACCAGGGTGATCGGCTTGACCTCGTGCAGTGCGCCGGTGTCCTTGCCGCGGCCGCGCGGCGTCCGGACGGCGTCGTAGATGAAGGCCTCGCGGGCGGGCTCAGAGGGCACGGGCGATCAGCTCCTTCATGATCTCGTTCGTGCCGCCGTAGATCTTCTGGACCCGGGCGTCGGCGTACATCCGGGCGATCGGATACTCCATCGTGTACCCGTACCCGCCGAAGATCTGCAGGCAGCGGTCCACCACCTCGCACTGGCCCTCGGTAAGCCAGGACTTGGCCATCGCCGCGGTGGCCACGTCGAGCTCCCCGGCGGTGTGCCGGACGATGCAGTCGTCCAGGAAGACCCGGGCGACGCGGGTGCGGGTGGCGCTCTCGGCCAGCACCATCCGAGTGTTCTGGTGGCCGGTCAGCGGCTTGCCGAAGGCGGTGCGCTCCTTGGCGTACGCGACCGTCAGCTCGACCGCCCGCTGCATTGCGGCGACCGCGCCCACCCCGATGACCAGCCGCTCCTGTGGCAGTTGCTGCATCATCAGGATGAAGCCGGTGCCCTCGGCGCCCAGCAGGTTGGCGGCGGGCACCCGGAAGTCGTCGAAGAACAGCTCCGCGGTGTCGTTCGAGTGCAGCCCGATCTTCCGGAGCAGCCGTCCCCGGGTGAATCCCGGTGACGCGTCCTCGAGCTCGCAGACCAGCAGGCTCATCCCGGCGGCGCCCAGGGTGGGGTCGGTCTTCACGGCCAGGATGATCAGGTCGGCGACGCCGCCGTTGGTGATGAACGTCTTCGAGCCGGTGACCAGGTAGTCGTCGCCGTCGCGGATCGCCCGGGTGCGGACCGCCTGCAGATCGGAACCGCCGCCCGGCTCGGTCATCGCGATCGCCCCGACCAGCTCGCCGCTGCACAGGCCGGGCAGCCAGCGCCGCTTCTGCTCCGCGGTGCCGTAGTGCGTCAGGTAGCCGGTGACGATGCCGCTGTGCACGGCCAGCCCGAGGCTGCCCTCGCCGACGTGCATCTGCTCGTGCAGCAGGACCGCCTCATGGGTGAAGTCGCCGCCACCGCCGCCGAACTCCTCGGGCACCGAGAGGCCGAGCAGGCCGAGCTCGCCGGCCCGCAGATAGTGTTCCCGGTCGGGGTGGCCCTGCTTCTCCAGGCGCTCGGCGAACGGCAGCACCTCCTTGCTGAAGAACGAGCGGGCCAGCTCAGCGAGGTCGTCGTGCTCGGGCTGGTGCCACGGCGGGGCGTACCCCTCGAGTCCGGGAGTGGGCATGCGACTCACTCTTTCGGCTTGTTGGCGGGCTGTCAACAAGGGTCGGTGTACGCCTTGGCGTAGGGTGCCGAGGGTGAGCGTCGACCAAGGCCTGCGCCGCCGACTGGAGCCGGACGCCCGCCGCGAGCAGATCCTCGCGGTCGCCGTGCGCCTGTTCGGCGAGCGGGGCTGGGCCGAAGTGTCGACCACCGACGTGGCCCGGGACGCCGGGGTCGCCCGCGGCCTGATCAACCACTACTTCGGCACCAAGAAGGATCTCTATCTCGAGGTCATCCGGGTGATGCTGACCGTGCCGCCGTCGGCGATCGCCCAGCTGCCCGAGGGTGACCTGGCCACCCGGGTGGCCGCGATCGTCGACTGGTTCCTCGACGTGGTGTCGCAGCACAGCCGGTCCTGGCTGGCCGCGATCACGGCCGGCGGCATGGCGGCCGACGCCGAGGTGGCCCAGGTCGTCGCCGAGGCGGTCGACGGCGCGGCGGCGAGCGTGCTGGCCGCAGTCGGTTACGCGGGCCGGGGGGACGCGCTGCACGCCATGGCCCGGTCCTATGTGGGCCTGGCGACCTCGACCGCGCGGGAGTGGCTGGAGCGCGGTGGGCTGACCCGGGCGCAGGTGCACAAGCTGCTGGCGGCCACCCTGCTGACGATGGTGGATCAGGTCTTCCCGGACGCGGTCTTCCCGGACGCCGCTTTTCCGGACGCCGCTTTT
>DASWMR010000764.1:0-3863 GCA_036399635.1 Actinoplanes sp.
GTGCTGGTCACCCAGGAGCACCACGTGTTCCGTGAGTCGCTGCGGGACAACCTGATCGTGGCGGCCCCGGACGACGTGCTGCGCCGAGCGTTGCGCACGGTCGGCGCCGACTGGGCCGATGACCTGGACCGCGACCTGGCGCACCGGCCGCTGGACGGTGCACAGGCGCAGCAGTTGGCGCTGGCCCGCGTGGTGCTGGCCGATCCGCACACGGTGATCCTGGACGAGGCGACCGCACTGCTCGATCCGACCGCGGCCCGCACCGCAGAACGGGCGCTCGCCGCCGTCCTGCACGAACGTACGGTGATCGCGATCGCGCACCGATTGCAGACCGCGCACGATGCCGATCGCGTCGCGGTGATGGACGGCGGGCGGATCATCGAACTCGGTACCCACGACGCACTCGTCGCTGCCGGCGGCCCGTACGCCGCCCTTTGGCACTCCTGGCACGGTGGTGCTGAACAGCCCCGGGAGTGACGAGCAACTCCGGTAAACAGGATGTCCGCCGGTAGCGCCGGATGAGACCATGAGCGTCGGCTCTGCGCGCCGCCAAACCTGCCAGCGCAGAGTTCGTCGCCATCAATCTGGAGCTTCCCGTGACTGATCAAGCCGCCGCACCACCACAAAAACTGGACGCGGCCGTGCTGAAGATAGCCGGAGTGGTCGTCCTCGGTGCGATTATGTCGATTCTGGACATTACGGTCGTCAGCGTTGCGCTGCCGACCTTCCAGACCGAGTTCGACGCTACCTACGCCGAGGTCGCCTGGACGATGACGGGCTACACCCTGGCGCTCGCCACGGTGATCCCGCTCAGCGGCTGGGCTGCCGACCGGTTCGGCACCAAGCGGCTCTACATGTTGGCGCTGCTGCTCTTCACGGCCGGGTCGGTGCTCTGCGCCTCGGCCGACTCGATCCAGCAACTGGTCGCCTACCGGGTGTTGCAGGGTCTCGGCGGCGGCATGCTGATGCCGATCGGCATGACCATCATGACCCGCGCTGCCGGCCCGCAACGGATCGGCCGGCTGATGGCCGTGCTCGGCATCCCGATGCTGCTCGGCCCGATCGGCGGCCCGATCCTCGGCGGCTGGCTGATCGAGGCGGCGAACTGGCACTGGGTCTTCCTCATCAACCTGCCGATCGGCCTGATTGCGCTGGTCTATGCGCAGTTCGCCCTGCCCAAGGACGCGCCGCACCCGTCCGAGTCGTTCGACTTCGTCGGCATGCTGATGCTCTCGCCGGGCCTCGCGCTGTTCCTCTTCGGTGTCTCGTCGCTGCCCGAGACCGGCACGATCACGGCCACCAAGGTCTGGGTGACGATGCTGATCGGCGCCGCCCTGGTGATCGGCTTCGTGTTCTATTCGTTCAAGCCCCGGCACCCGCTGCTCGACCTGCGGCTTTTCCGCAACCGCGGGCTGGCGATCTCGTCGATCTCGCTGTTCGTCTTCATCATCGCGTTCATGGGTGCCGGCCTGCTCTTCCCCAGCTACTTCCTGCAGGTGCGCGGCGAGTCCACGCTGAACGCCGGGCTGCTGATGGCGCCGCAGGGTCTCGGCGCCATGCTCACCATGCCGATCGCCGGCATGCTTGCCGACAAGGTCCCGATCGGCCGGACGGTCCCGTTCGCGATGGCGCTCATCGCCGCCGGGTTCTTCACCTTCACCCAGGTCGGCACCGACACGTCGTACCTCGTGCTGTGCGGTTCGCTGTTCGTGATGGGTCTCGGCATGGGCGGCACGATGATGCCGATCATGACCTCGGCGCTGCGCACGCTGCACAGCCAGGAGGTGGCGCGCGGCTCCACTCTGGTGAACATCCTGCAGCAGATCGGCGGCTCGATCGGCTCCGCGATCATGTCGGTGATCCTGACCAGCCAGCTCAACCAGTCGACCCCGATCCCGGGCCTGGTAAATCCGCGCACCAAGGAAGAGATCACCGAGGCCGGCGCGGCGATCGCCAACCAGCACGGCGCGAACCTGCCGGTGCCGCCGGACATCATCGACCGCGGTCTGGCGTTCGCGGCCGACTCGTTCGGGACCACGTTCATGGTCGGCTTCGGGCTGGTACTGGCGACGTTCATCCCGATCGCCTTCCTGCCGCGCACGCGCCAGCCCTCGGCACTGAGCACCCCGACCGACGAGGACGGCGGCCGCGTCGAGACGCCGGTGATGATTCACTGACCGGGCGCACCGTCATCACCCCAGCCAGAGCTTTCTGGCTGGGGTGACTTGCGTCTGAGATCATGTTGGCCATGATCTTCACTGCCAACCAGCGGATCGTCTTCATCGGCGACAGCATCACCGACTGCGGCCGGCGGGATGTCGCCGCGCCGTACGGCGACGGCTACGTCGACCTGATCCGCAGCTTCGTCACCGCCAGCCACCCCGAACTCGGCCTGACCTGGGTCAACAAGGGCATCGGCGGAGACACCGTACGCAATCTCGCCGCTCGCTGGGAGGCCGACGCGATCGGCACCGAGCCCGACTGGCTCTCCGTCATGATCGGTATCAACGACATCTGGCGTGCCTTCGGCGACCGGCCGGCCGAGGCGGTGCCGATCGACGAGTACACGACGACGTTGCGTTCCCTGCTGCGGACGGCGGTGGACCGCACCGGCTGCCGCTTGATCGTCGCTGAGCCGTACATCATCGAGCCGGACCGCACCGATCCGCAGCGCGAACAGACCGACCGGTACTGCCTGGTGGCTCGGGAGATCGCCGCCGAGTTCGACGCGCTGAACGTGCGCACCCAGGACGCCTTCGACGAGGTGCTGCGCTCGACGAAGCCGGCCGACTGGGCCGACGACCGCATCCACCCCAACCGCCCGGGTCACGCCGTCATCGCGCAGGCGTTCCTGCGGGCGCTGAACTGACGCCTATCCGATCACCGGGAGCGTCGTGGCGATCGGCCAGGTCACCAGCAGCGACCCGACCAGGGCGATCAGCCACGGCGGCGCGGAGAACCGGTGGAGTACGGCGCTCCAGGCGGCCTGGAACACCAGCAGTACCGCGAGCAGCGGCACGACGAGGACGACGAATCCGTCGGTGAGCCCGGCCACCGCCGCCCCGGTCAGCGCGAGCACGGCGATCGTCGAGACGGCCAGCACGCCGATGCTGTTTCCGCCGGCCAGCCGCTCGGCGGCGTAGGCGAGGACGGTGAAGCCGGCCCAGACGACCGGCAGCAGCCACCACCGGGCACCGACCGGCACGGCGTGGGTGAGCCCGAGGTGCGTCGGAACCGCGATGGTCACGGCCGCGTACCCGATCAGCAGCGGCGCGGCGAACGCCAGTCGCCGCCGGTCCGCCGCCGGGCCGCGGTCATTCGGCCGCCGCCGGAGCGTGTACGCGAGGATGGCGGCGCCCGCCGTGGCGGTGTACCCGACCACATAGCCGCCGACGGCCAGCATCAGGTGGACGGTCGGCAGCACCGACGCGACCACGGCCGCCACCGGGGCGGCCACGGCGGCCACCACGACGGTGCGGCCCAGTCGCGAGCCGGTCAGGCGCGGCCACCTGCCGAGGGGCGCTCCGAGCAGCAGCCAGGCCACCGGATAGAGGCCGACGAGCAGGACCACCAGCAGAATGCCGGCGCCGCCCACGCGGCGTACCGGGGAGGGGTCGGTCTTTTCGGCGGAGCCGTTGTCGAGCCAGTCCGCCGTTTCCCGGTGGGTGCGCGACGCGTACAGGATGGAGATGTGCTCGACACCCGGCGAAGCCGTGCGCGACCACCACCCCTGGCCGGCGCTGCCCGGCCGCCGGCGGGTGGACCTCGTCGAGCGGCACGCCGCCGACCACGACGTGGCGCCGGCTCGAGTCCCCGTCCGGCGTGGCGAGGAGCACGGCGCCGACCCCGACCAGCACGAGCAG
>DASWMR010000765.1:0-3947 GCA_036399635.1 Actinoplanes sp.
GAGAAACCCCAAGATCAAACTCAAGAGGTACGCGACGACGCGAACCCGAACCTGCGGCCACCCATCGCCGCGAACGAGAACCAGACACCGCCCCGCGACCACAACGCCCAAGCGGCCGACCCCGCGGCGGACGCGGGCCCCGGCTTGCACGCCGACCCCGGGCTGGACGTTGACTCCGGGCTGGACGTTGACTCCGGGCTGGACGCCGACTCCGGGCTGGACGCCGACCCCGGGGTGGACGCCGACCCTGCAATGGGCGCCGACCTGGCGATGAACCGCAACGCCGGGTGGGACGCCGACCCCGCAATGAACCCCGATCCCGACTCGGACTTCGACCCTTTTGACGACGCCGGCGCGCACTACGACCCGGACGCCGAGGCCGGCTCCGTGATCGGCGCCAAGCGCACCCATCGGGCCCCCGTTGAGCAGCGGGGCAAGCGACCAGCAAGGTCGCCGGCCGGCGCAGCGGCCAAGTCGGCCGGGCGGGCTGCGGAGCTCTCGGCCGGGCGGGCTTCGGAGCTCTCGGCCGGGGAGGCGGTCGAGGTGTCGGCCGGGGCGAGCGACGGGACGGACGAGCCGGCGGCGACCTCCGGAGAGCCGGGGAACACGCCGGGCGGCGAACCGGAGGTGACGGACATCTCGGCCGGGCCCAGGTTCGAGGTGCTTACGGCGTACTCCCGGCGGTTGAACGGTCTTGCCCGCGCCTGGCCGGAGGCCGCCGCCCAGCTGTTTCTCACCGGAGCCCGGCTGCGGCTCTGGGTGACCGCCGCCGGCGAGCCCGTTCCGGGCGGCTACGCGCTCGGCCTGGATCCCGCCAAGGACCCCGCGATGATCGACTCCGCTCTGGTCCGGGCGGGTCTGGCCGGTCGGGTGTCGGACGACGGAGAGCGCTATCTGATCATGGGTCGCCGACGCCTCCGCAGACTGGCTGAGCTGGTGGGGGATCGGCCGGCTGCGGCACCGGAACACCTCTGGCCTGGCGGCGCGGGTGCATGATCTTCCTGGATTGTGTGCGGCGCGACGGCATGTTCCCGGTGTACGGTGTCGCCGTCGGACGCGTGCGGTGGCCGGGCCGTTACCATCCGATGCCGGGGTTCCCGTGGAACGAGTGCTCGTCGGGCGCGTTACGTTGAAAGCCTGTGCTCCGCCGGTCCGGAGGGCGGGACGCTGAGTGTGAAGTTTGGGAGTGCCGTGCCGAGTGACGCCAGGACGACCAGGTTGGTCATCGTCGAATCTCCGTCGAAGGCCAAGACGATCGCCGGTTACCTGGGGCCCGACTATTTCGTCGAGGCCTCCTTCGGCCATGTCCGCGATCTACCGAAGAACGCCGCCGACGTGCCCGCCAAGTACAAGGGTGAGGCCTGGGCGCGGTTGGGCGTCGACGTCGACAACGGCTTCCAGGCGCTCTACGTCGTCTCGCAGGATCGCAAGGCGCAGATCGCCAAGCTGACCAAGCTGTCCAAGGAAGTGGACGAGATCTTCCTCGCCACCGATGAGGACCGCGAGGGCGAGGCGATCGCCTGGCACCTGGTCGAGACGATCAAGCCCAAGGTCCCGGTCAAGCGGATGGTCTTCCACGAGATCACCAAGCCGGCGATCCAGGCCGCGGTGGCCAACCCGCGGGAGATCGACCGCCACCTGGTCGACGCCCAGGAGGCGCGGCGCATCCTCGACCGGCTGTACGGGTACGAGGTCAGCCCGGTCCTGTGGAAGAAGGTGATGCCCCGCCTCTCCGCCGGGCGCGTCCAATCGGTCGCGACGCGCATCGTGGTCGAGCGCGAGCGGCAGCGCATGGCTTTCCGTACGGCCGAATACTGGGACATCCTGGCCACCCTGTCGGTGCAGGAGAAGGTCGAGGGGGCGCGCAGCTTCCAGGCCACCCTGATCGCCCTGGACGGCGACCGGATCGCCACCGGCAAGGACTTCGAGCCCACCACCGGCCAGGTCAAGCCCGGGGCCGGCGTGGTGCACCTGGACGCCGACGGCGCCCGCGGGCTCGCCGCCCGGGTGGAGAACCGGCCGTTCACCGTCACCCGGGTCGAGGAGAAGCCGTACCGCCGCCGGCCGTACGCGCCGTTCATCACCTCGACCCTGCAGCAGGAGGCCGCGCGCAAGATGCGGTTCTCCTCGTCGCAGACCATGCGCACCGCCCAGCGGCTGTACGAGAACGGCTACATCACCTACATGCGTACCGACTCGGTGAACCTCTCCGAGACCGCGCTGACCGCCGCCCGCCGGCAGATCGCCGAGCTGTACGGCTCGGCGAACGTGCCACCGCAGCCGCGCCGCTACACCGGCAAGGTGAAGAACGCGCAGGAGGCGCACGAGGCGATCCGCCCGGCCGGCGACAACTTCCGCACCCCCGGTGAGGTCGCCAACGAGCTGTCCACCGACGAGTTCAAGCTCTACGAGCTGATCTGGCGCCGCACGGTCGCCTCGCAGATGACCGACGCGGTGGGCAACTCGGTGAGTGTGCGGATCCGGGCGATCTCCACGGCGGGGGAGGAGGTCGACTTCTCCGCCTCCGGCAAGACGATCACCGACCCTGGCTTCCTCAGGGCCTACGTGGAGTCCTCCGACGACGAGAACGCCGAGGCGGAGGACGCCGAGCGTCGCCTGCCGACGTTGGTCAAGGACCAGCCGCTGACCGCCGAGGAGCTGGCCGCGGTCGGCCACCACACCTCGCCGCCGGCCCGCTACACCGAGGCGTCGCTGGTCAAGGCGCTGGAGGAGCTGGGCATCGGCCGCCCGTCGACGTACGAGTCGATCATGCGGACCATCCAGGACCGCGGCTATGTCGAGAAGCGCGGCCAGGCGCTGATCCCGTCGTTCCTGGCGTTCGCGGTGATCGGCCTGCTCGAGGGGCACTACCCGCGGCTGGTGGACTACAACTTCACCGCCGCGATGGAGACCCAGCTCGACGACATCGCCGGCGGCGACTTCGCGGCGCTCGACTTCCTCACCTCCTTCTACTTCGGCCAGGCGGACGGCGCGACCGACTCGGTCGCCGCGGCCGGCGGTCTGAAGAAGATGGTCACCGAGAACCTCAGCGACATCGACGCGCGCTCGGTCAACTCGATCCCGCTGTTCATCGACGACGACGGCCGCCAGGTGGTGGTCCGGGTCGGCCGGTACGGCCCCTACCTGCAGCGCCACCTGCCGGAGTCCACCGAGGAGTCGGCCGAGGACCGCGTCTCGATCCCGGAGGGCGTGGCGCCCGACGAGCTCACCTCGGAGAAGGTCACCGAGCTCTACCTGGGCGGGGGCGGCGAGCGGTCGCTCGGCGAGGACCCGGCGACCGGCGAGTCGGTCACCCTCAAATCCGGGCGCTTCGGTCCGTACGTGCAGGCGGGTGAGCGCAAGTCGTCGCTGTTCCGCAGTCAGACGCCGGACACGTTGACGCTCGAGCAGGCGTTGCGGTTGCTGACCCTGCCGCGCGGGCTGGGTAAGGACCCGGACGGCGCGGAGATCGTTGCGGCGAACGGCCGCTATGGCCCGTACGTCAAGCGGGGTGATGATTTCCGCTCGCTGGAGAACGAGGACAAGCTCTTCACCGTCACCCTCGACGAGGCGCTGGCTCTGCTCGCTCAGCCGAAGACCCGGCAGCGCCGCGAGGCCAAGCCGCCGCTGCGCGAGATGGGCCCCGACCCGGTCACCGAGAAGCCGATGGTGATCAAGGAGGGCCGGTTCGGGCCGTACGTGACCGACGGCGAGTACAACGCGTCGCTCCGCCGTGGTCAGACGCCCGAGGAGCTGACCGTCGCAGAGGCGTCCGAGATGCTCGCCGAGAAGCGGGCGAAGGGCCCGGCGCCGAAGAAGAAGGCGGCCGCCAAGAAGGCACCGGCGAAGGCCGCCGACCCGGCGAAGAAGACCGCGGCCAAGAAGGCGACAGCCAAGAAGGCGACAGCCAAGAAGGCGCCGGCCAAGAAGGCAGCCGCCGCAAAGAA
>DASWMR010000766.1:0-16547 GCA_036399635.1 Actinoplanes sp.
CGGCGAGCCGGGCCTGTTCGGCCGGGTGCACGCCGTGCAACATCTGGAACTCGAACTCCTCGGTGGAGCGATCGAACCAGCGGGCCCGATCCTCGGCGATGGCGATCAGCCGCGGGTCATGGGTGGCGACCATCGGATAGCCGTCGCCGGACATCAGGATGTTCAGGCAGCGCACGTACGACTTGTCGACGTCGAGCGGCGACTGGAACGCAACCGACTCCGGCTCGGGGTAGGCGCCCTTGCAGAGCCGCACGCGCGAGCCGGTGGCCGCTAGCTCCCGGCAGTCCCCCTCGGTGCGCCGCAGATGGGCCTGGAGCACCGCCCCGGTTTCCGGGAAGTCCTTACGCAGCGCGGCGACGATCTCCAGTACCGAGTCGGTGGTGGTGTGGTCCTCGGCGTCCACCGTCACCGTCGTACCCGCCGCGGCGGCCGCCGCGCAGACCTGCTCGGCGTACTCGGTGGCGATCTTCTCGTCGATCCGCAGGCCGAGTGCGGAGAGCTTGACACTCACCTCCACGGCCGGCGTCAGACCGGCCGCGGTCAGCCGCCCGAGCAGCGTGACGTATTCGTCGCGGACGGCCCGGGCCTGCTCCACCGTCATCGTCTCGGCGCCCAGGTGCTCGACGGTGACCGACAACCCGTCGTCGACCAGCCGGCGGCTCACCGCCAGCGCGGCTGCGGCGTCGTCACCAGCAATGAAGCGTTCGGCGAGGGACCGGCTCAGGGGCGCGGAACTGGCCAGCCGCCCGAGGCGGGACGAGCCCGCGGCGGCCAGGAAGACGGAACGGAGCATGCCCCCGAGCGTATCGTCCGGTCACGGTCACCCGCCGCAACCGTGTTCGCCCGGGCCGCGTGCGGCTACCTTTGTCAAGTGAACTTCGATGCGTACGCCCGCACCGCGGTTGACCTTGTCAACGCGCAGCTGGGTGACCTCGCCGAACTACGGGCCATCTTCTCCGGAGACCAGGGGTGGATGCGGGACGAGGTGGTGGAGAAAGACGTCGCCGTGTTCCGTCGCGCCCAGCGGCGGCTGCGCGACGTCTTCGAGTACGGCACCTCCGGCCGCGACACCAAGGCGGTCGATGAGTTGAACGCGCTTCTCGAGGCGTTCCCCGTGCAACCGCGGATCTCCGGCCACGACGCCAGCGACTGGCACATGCACGTCACCAGCCGCGGCTCGTCGGTGAGCGCGGAATACCTGGTCGGCGCCGCCTGGGGCCTGGCCGTCTGGCTCTGCGAGTTCGGTAGCGCCCGGTTCGGCATCTGCGCCGACGAACGGTGCGGCAACGTCTACCTCGACACGTCGTCGAACAACTGCCGGCGCTTCTGCTCGGAGCGCTGCGCCACCCGCTCGCACGTGGCCGCCCACCGGGCCCGCAAACGGGCTGAGCTGAATGGCTCCGCTCCGCTCCGCGAGGCAATCGCCTTGTAACCGGTGATTGCGACGTGGTCAGGCTCGGGTGATTGCCGGCGTTGCGGACGTCGCCGGCGCGAGGTGCTTGCGGGCGAACTCGAGGGACTCGCGCAGGTCGGCCTCGCGGGCGGCGCGACTGGCTGCCTTCCGGGTGGAGACCTCCAGCGCCACCGAGCCGGTGAACCCGCGTGCGGCCAGCGAGCGGAGCACCTCAGCGCAGGGCTGACTGCCGCGGCCCGGCACCAGATGCTCGTCGCGACCCTCGCCGCTACCGTCGCCCAGGTGCACGTGCTTCAGCCCGGCACCCATCTTGTCGGCCATCCCGAGCGCATTGATCCGCGAGGCCGCGCAGTGCGAGATGTCGAGCGTGTACGCGTCGAAGCCGACCTCGGTCGGGTCCCAGCCCGGCTGATAGGGCACGAACCAACGGCCGGCCACCTTCACCGGAAACATGTTCTCGATCGCGAATGCGATGCCGGGGTGACGGGCCTGCACCTTGGCCAGGCCGGGGACGAAGTTCTTGGCGTAGTCGCGCTGCCAGGTGAACGGCGGGTGCACCACGACGGTGGGCGCACCCAGTGTCTCGGCGAGCTGGGCCGCCCGGGACAACCGCTCCCACGGGTCGGGGCTCCACACCCGCTGGGTGACCAGCAGGCACGGGGCGTGCACCGACCGGACCGGGACGTCGTAGTGCTCGCTCAGACCCTTGAGGGCACCGGCGTCCTGGCTGACCGCGTCGGTCCACACCATGACCTCGAGGCCGTCGTAGCCCACCGTGGCCGCCATCTCGAACGCGGCCGCGGTCGGCTCGGGGAAGACCGACGAGCTGGACAGAAGCACGGGAACGCGGGAAGTCACGAGGTCAAGCGTAGACCCGTTCGTCTCGCGCGAAGCCTCCCCGACCGGGTAAATGCACCGATAGCGGGCGCCATCACGGCTTTAGTCACCTGCGGGCGTACCCTGTCCCGAGTGAGCCGCCGTGATCCGATCCGCATCGTTCTGGACCCTCCGGCGGCCGTTCGGCCGGCCGAGGTCGGCCTGGACTTCCCTCGTGAATGGATCGAGTTCGGCGACCCGGCCGACGAGCAACACCTCGTCCGGGCCGACCTGACCTGGCTGCTCTCCCGCTGGACCTGCGTCTTCGGCTCGGCCTGCCACGGCATCGTGGCCGGGCGCGCCGAGGACGGGTGCTGCACGCACGGCGCGTTCTTCACCGACGCCGACGACGAGAGCCGGGTCAAGGCCGCCGCCGCGAAGCTGAGCCCGGCGACCTGGCAGCACTACCGCCGCGGGTTCAAGAACTACACCGAGATGGACACCATCGACGGCGCGAAACCGGCCCGGCGGACCGCGATCCAGACCGCGGACGGGCCCTGCGTCTTCCTCAACGACGCCGACTTTTCGGCCGGTGGGGGGTGCGCCCTGCATGCACAGGCGCTGCGCGACGGCGTCCACCCGCTGAAGTACAAGCCGGATGTCTGCTGGCAGCTGCCGGTCCGCCGGGAGCAGGACTGGATCAAGCGCCCGGACGGTACGAAGGTGCTGCAGTCCACGCTCACCGAGTTCGACCGGCGGGGCTGGGGCCCGGGCGGCGAGGACCTGGACTGGTGGTGCACGTCATCGCCCGAGGCGCACGTCGGCAGCGAGCCGATGTACGTGACGTACGGCCCCGAGCTGACCGCCCTGATCGGAGAGGCGGCTTACGCGAAACTCGCCGAGCTGTGCGCCGCCCGCCTGAAGCAGGGCCTGATAGCGGTGCACCCGGCCACCGCCGCAGCCGCCGCCCTCGCCCAACCGCGAAAGCGTGGCGGACGCGAGCCCGCCACGCCGCCAGCAAGTTAGCCTTCAGTCCGCCCTGGGGTGGTGGGCGGGGCGGTTGGATGATCAGGGCTCGAACTTGTAGCCCAAGCCACGCACCGTGACGATGTAACGCGGGGCGGACGGCTCCGGCTCGACCTTGGAGCGCAGCCGCTTCACATGGACGTCCAGGGTCTTGGTGTCGCCGACGTAGTCGGCTCCCCACACCCGGTCGATCAGCTGGCCACGGGTCAGCACCCGGCCGGCGTTGCGCAGCAGCAGCTCGAGCAGCTCGAACTCCTTCAGCGGCAGCTGCACCCCGCCGCCGTCGACGGTGACGACGTGCCGCTCGACGTCCATCCGGACCGGACCGGCGGCCAGCGTCGGCGTGGAAACCTCGGCGGCCTCGGCGCCCTGGCGGCGCAGCACCGCGCGGATCCGGGCGACCAGCTCCCGCGGCGAGTACGGCTTGGTGACGTAGTCGTCCGCACCGATCTCCAGGCCGACCACCTTGTCGATCTCGCTGTCCCGCGCGGTCACCATGATGATCGGGACGGCGGAGCGCTGGCGGAGCTGACGACAGACCTCGGTGCCGGACATCTCCGGCAGCATCAGGTCGAGCAGCACGATGTCGGCACCGGTCCGGTCGAACTGGGTGAGCGCCGAGGTCCCGGTCGGTGCGACCGACACCTCGAAGCCCTCCTTGCGCAACATGTACGACAGGGCGTCGGAGAACGACTCCTCATCCTCGACCACGAGCACGCGGGCCAATGTGGTTCCTTCCATCTTCCGGCTCCGGGCTAACGCCCGGCGGTACCGGACTCGATCTCAATTGCCGTCGGTAACGGCAAGGGGGCTTCGGGGGGTCGCGCCGGCAGGCGCAAGGTGAACGTCGAGCCATCGCCCAGGGTGCTGGTCACATCGACCCGGCCGCCGTGGTTGGTCGCGATGTGCTTGACGATCGCCAGGCCGAGACCGGTGCCGCCGGTCGAGCGGGACCGCGCCTGATCGGCCCGGTAGAACCGTTCGAAGATCCGGTCGACGTCGTGCGGGGCGATGCCGATGCCCTGGTCCTCGACGTCGATCTCGATCCAGTCGGCGCTGTCCCGCAGGGTCAGGCGGACCTTCGTGTCCTCGCCGGAGTACGCGATCGCGTTCTCCACCAGGTTGGTGACCGCGGTCGCGATCTGGCTGTCGCTGCCGTAGACCATCGCGCCCTTCGGACCGTCGTACGCCACCTCGATGCCCTTCGCCGAGGCGGTGGTCCTGGTCCGATCGATCACCTCGGCGAGCACCCAGTCCATGGCGACCGGCTCGGGCGTGGGCAGCGGCTCGGCGCCCTGCAGCCGGGTCAGCTCGAGCAGCTCGCTCACCAGCCGGCCCATCCGGGCCGACTCGTGGTGGATCCGCTCGGCGAACCGGCGGGCCGCGATCAGATCCTCGGACAGCTCCTCGTCCGGTTTGGCGGAGGCGGGCAGCTCGGTCGCGTCCAGCAGTGCCTCGGCCAGCAGTTGCAACGCGCCGATCGGGGTCTTGAGCTCGTGGCTGACGTTTGCCACGAAGTCCCGTCGGACCCGGGCCAGCCGGTGCGACTCGGTGACGTCGGCCGCCTCGACCGCGACGTGCGACCCGGTCAGCGCGACGGCGCGCAGGTGCAGGCCGAGCGGCGCCTGGGATTGACCGGCGCGGCCACGCGGCAGGTCGAGCTCCACCTCGCGACGCACGCCGGTGCGGCGGACCTGGCCGGCGAGCGTACGCAGGATCGGATGCGCGGCGATCGTGCCCGGGGCACCGCCCGAGCGCAGCAGCCCCATCGCGCGGGCCGCCGGATTGACCAGCACCGGATGATCCTCCGCGTCGAGCACCACCACACCGACGCGCAGCGAGTCGAGGCTCTTGCGACCGAGCCCCTTCATCCCGTGCTTGCCGGCGTGTGCCTCGTCGTCGTCCGTGCTGATGGCGCGTCCCCCCTCTTTCGGCCGGGAACCGGCGACAGTGGTCGGCTCCACCGGCCGGTGGGCACGGGCGAACAGCACCCCGGCGATCGCACCAACGGCGAGCGCGACGAGGGCCAAGAGGATGCCGTACGCCAAGTCCACGAGCAGATCGTAGGGTCATTGTTTACCTGACCCCCACGTTGAATCGGACATAGCGGGCACGCGTCGAACAATGTTCACCAGCGCGCCCGGCGTCGTTCATCGCCGTTCACGTCGAGGCCGCCGGCCGCACCTAGCGTGGGGGTCACTCAAGGCCGGACCCTGACCAGGGCCGGCCCCGAACCCCGGGACGAGGACATGCGCGAGGAGTTCCAGGCCGACCTCAACGAGGTCAGCCGCCTGCTGGTGACGATGGCGGAAGCGGTCCGGGCGGCGATGCGCAAGGCGACGACCGCGCTGCTCACCGCCGACCTCAAGGCCGCCGAAGCGGTCATCGAACGTGACGTGGAAGTCGACACGATCTATCGCCAGGTGGAGACGAAGGTGGCCGACACCATCGCCCGCCAGGCCCCGGTCGCCTCGGACCTGCGCATGGTGATCACCGCCCTGCACATCTCCGCCGATCTGGAGCGGATGGGCGACCTGGCGGAGCACGTGGCCAAGACGGCGCAGCGGCGGCACCCGTCGCCGGCCGTGCCGGCCGAGCTGCGGCCGGTCTTTAAGAAGATGGCCGACGTGGCCGACCGGATGGCCGACGAGATCACCACCCTGCTCGCCAAGCCCGACGCCGACCTGGCCGCCCGTCTCGAGACGGCCGACGACGCGATGGACGAGCTGGAGCGCAACCTGTTCCAGGTGCTGCTGCACGACGACTGGCCGTACGGCGCGGAGACGGCGATCGACGGCGCGCTGCTGGGCCGCTTCTACGAGCGGTACGCCGACCACGCGGTGAACGTGGGCGAGCAGCTGATCTACCTGATCACCGGGCGGCCGGTGACCGACCAGAACTGACCGCTAGGCAAAAGGGGGGCCGGTTGCGGCCCCCCTTTTTGCAGGTCAGCGACCCTGGCTGGCGACCGCGGCGGCGGCCTCCTTGGCCGCCTCCGGGTCCAGATAGGTGCCGCCCGGGTTCAGTGGGCGCAGGTCGTCGTCGAGGTCGTAGCGCAGCGGAATGCCGGTCGGGATGTTCAGCTTCGCGATCGCCTCGTCGGAGATGTTGTCGAGGTGCTTGACGATCGCGCGCAGCGAGTTGCCGTGCGCGGCGACCAGCACCGTGCGGCCGGCCCGCAGATCCGGGACGATCTCGTCGTACCAGTACGGCAGCGCGCGGATCAGCACGTCCTTGAGGCATTCGGCGGCCGGCTTGACCTCCGGCGGCAGTGCGGCGTAGCGCGGGTCGTCGAACTGGGCGAACTCGGCGCCCGGCTCGATCGGGGGCGGCGGCACATCGTACGAGCGCCGCCAGAGCATGAACTGCTCCTCGCCGTACGCCTGGAGGGTCTGCTTCTTGTCCTTGCCCTGCAGGGCGCCGTAGTGGCGCTCGTTGAGTCGCCAGGACCGCTTCACCGGAATCCAGTGACGGTCGGCGAGGTGCAGCGCGATCTCGCTGGTCCGGATCGCCCGGCGCAGGACGCTGGTGTGCACCACGTCCGGCAGAACGCCGTGCTCCTTCAGCAGTTCGCCGCCGCGGCGGGCCTCGTCCTCGCCCTTGGCATCGAGGTCGACGTCGACCCAGCCGGTGAAGAGGTTCTTGGCGTTCCACTCGCTGTTGCCGTGGCGCAACAGCACCAGAGTCCCTGTCATGCGCACCATCCTGCCGCAGCTGCCCGGCCGGTGGGCGCCGACCCCGGCGTGGCGACCACCACGTGGAAAGCCGGCTGTGCAAGGTCCTAGCGGCCGGCGGCGGCGGACGACGCCCATCCCCATAGGCGTCGCCCGCACTAACCGCCGGTCTCGGGTTGCGCCGTCCCCCAACGGCATGTGCCACCCGTCCCCAAACGCCGTCCCGTGGTGACCATTGCTGATCGACCTGTTCCCCGAACTAACGGTCCGACGTCTGCTAGTTACGCTAGTTGCGGCGGTCAATGCAAACAAGCCAGTTGGCTGTCTGCTAGCTGTCTGGACCGTCACAGTCATCGACTATTGGCCGATCGGGTGATGACCCGTCCCGCGTTCGGGCGCGCGGCCGCGGCGCCGGGTCCATCGACGTATGTCACCGTGTCGGCTAGCGCGTCACCGGTCGGCCGGCGGGGCGAGGTGTTTGAAGGCCTGCAGATTGGCCAGGGACTCGCCACGCTTGACCCGCCACTCCCACTCGCGGCGGATCGACGAGCCGAAACCGATCTCCAGCATCGTGTCGAACGACTCGTCGGCGTATGTCAGGACCGCGCCCAGCAGACGATCGAGCTCGTCTTCGTCGAGGCCGCGGAGCGAGACCCGGCCGGTGAGATAGACGTCACCCTCGGCGTCGATCGAGAAGGAGACGCCGAACATCCGGGCGTTGCGCCGCAGTAGCCAGGCCCACAGCTCCTCACGGCGCTCGTCCGGCTGGCGCATCACGAACGCCTCGATCCGCAGCGCGTGCTCGCCGACGATCAGGTTGCAGGCGGTCTTCAGCTTGTGCGTGCCGGGCAGGGTCACCACGTACGCCCCCGGGCCGGTGCGCTCCCACTCGAGCTCGCGCTCGGTGAGCGCCCGCTCGATCACCGCGGTCACCATGCGCAGACCTCGATCATCACCGGCACCATGCGCAGACCTCATCAGCGTGGTCACCATGCGTTCGCTTGGTCGAGTCGGTCACCATGCGTAGGCCTGGTCGAGTCGGGCCGCGATCAGAGCGCGGTGCTCGGTGACGGTCTCGCGGTAGACCCGCAGCAGGCCCTCGGCCGTACGGTCCCAGGAGAACTCCGAAGCATGGGCGACGGCCGCCGCCGAGAACTGCCGGCGAAGCCGTGGAGCGGCGAGCAGCCGGGCGAGCACCCGGGCCCAGTCGCGCGGGTCGTGCCCGTCGACCAGCACCCCGCTGACCCCGTCGCGGACCGCGGTCACCAGGCCACCGACCGAGGCCGCGACCACCGGCGTACCGCAAGCCTGCGCCTCGATCGCGACCAGGCCGAACGATTCGTTGTAGGACGGCACCGCGACCAGGTCAGCGCAGCGGTAGAGCGCGGCGAGATCGTCACCGCTCTGCGGCGGCAGGAAGACCACCGAGTCGGCGACGCCGAGCGCGGCGGCCTGCTCGATCAGGGCGGTGGGCCGGTCCAGCCCGGAACCGCTCGGTCCGCCGCAGATGACCAGGGTGGCGTCCGTCGCCCGCATCTCGGCAAGCGCCGAGATCAGCACGTCAGGCGCTTTGAGCGGCTGGATCCGGCCGACGAAGGCGATGATCGGCCCGGTCGGCGGAAGCCCGAGCCGGGCCCGGTCGGGCCGCCCCTGCAGCGGCCGGAACCTGTCCAGGTCGACGCCGGGCTGCACGACGACCGTCCGAGCGGGGTCGGCGTCGTAGTGGTGCACCAGGTCCTGCGCCTCGAACCGGGTGTTGGCGACCAGCCGGTCGGACTCGGCGACCACCTGCTCCTCGCCGATCAGCCGGGCCTTGGGCTCCGGTCGGTCACCGGCCGCGATCAGCATGTTCTTGACCTTGGCCAGGGTGTGCGCGGTGTGCACGTGCGGCACGCCCCAGCGCTCCCGGGCGAGCCAGCCGACCTGTCCGGACAGCCAGTAGTGCGAGTGGATGAGGTCGTAGTGGCCGGGTGGGCGGGCCGCCTCGGCACGCAGCACGCCGTTGGTGAAGGCGCACAGCTGGGCCGGCAGCTCTTCCTTACTCAGCCCCTCGTACGGGCCGGCGGTGACGTGCCGGACCAGCACGCCGGGCGCCATCTCGACGACGGGTGGCAGCTCGCTGTGGGTGGCCCGGGTGAAGATCTCCACCTCGACGCCGAGGCGGGCAAGCCGCTTCGAGACCTCGACGATGTAGACGTTCATCCCGCCGGCGTCTCCGGTGCCCGGTTGCTCCAGAGGTGAGGTATGAACCGAAAGGGTGGCGATGCGCCGCGGGGTCGGCCAATCAACCACGACTTTTCCTCCCCAGACTGGGCAAACGCAACGAGCAATTGTTACGCCGCTGTCAATCTTCCCCACCGGCGTGGGCTAAACCACCCTGCGGGCGGCCCGAGGTGACCGAAGTCATCGGGAAAGATGGGGATATGCAGAACATCGCAGTGGTGACCGGCGCGTCCAGCGGCATCGGGGCGGCGACCGCCCGCCGGCTTTCCGCGGAGGGATTCCACGTCGTCGCGGCCGCCCGCCGCGCCGACCGGCTGGAGGCGCTGGTGAAGGAGATCGGCCCGGCGGCCACGGCGGTCGCCTGTGACGTCACCTCGGACGAGTCGGTGGCCGGGCTTGCCGCCGCGGTGGCCGGGCTGGGTGGCCCGGTGACGCTGCTGGTCAACAACGCCGGCGGCGCCCGCGGCCTCGATCCGGTGTCGACCGGCTCGGTCGACGACTGGCAAGCGATGTTCGACGTGAACGTGCTCGGCACCCTGCGGGTCACCAAGGCGCTGCTGCCCGCGCTGGAGGCGAGCGGTGCGGGGACGATCGTGACGATCGGCTCGACCGCGGCGTTCACGCCCTACGAGGGTGGCGGCGGGTACGCGGCGGCGAAGCACGCACAGACGGCACTGGTCGGCACGCTGCGCCTGGAGATCGTGGGCAAGCCGGTGCGGGTGGTCGAGATCGACCCCGGGATGGTGCGCACCGACGAGTTCTCGCTCAACCGCTTCGACGGCGACCAGGCGCGGGCCGACGCGATCTACGACGGTGTCGCCGCGCCGCTGGTCGCCGAGGACATCGCCGACATCGTCGCGTTCACCGCCACCCGGCCGCAGCACGTCAACATCGACCGGCTGGTGGTGCGCCCGATCGCCCAGGCCGCCCAGCACAAGGTGCACCGGGAGAAGTAGTGAAACCGGTCGGCGCTGTCACCCGCGGGACGACCAATCCCAACCGGCTGCGCCGTGTCGACAACTACCTCGCGTACCGCTGTGCGGATCTGCTGCGGCAGGCGCCGGACCCGCTGGTCATCGACCTCGGCTACGGCGCGACGCCGGTCACCGCGGTGGAACTTCGCGACCGCCTGGCGGCGTCCGTCCGAGCGGACGTCACGGTGGTCGGTCTGGAGATCGATCCGGTACGCGTCGCGGCCGCCCAGCCGCATGCGGATCCGCCGCGCCTGTCGTTTCGCCGCGGCGGCTTCGAGCTGGCCGGGCTCAGCCCGGTGTGGTGCGTGCGTTCAACGTGCTGCGGCAGTACGCCGAGGACGAGGTCGCCGCGGCCTGGCGGCAGATGACCGCGACCGACGCACTGCTGATCGAGGGCACCTGCGACGAGCTGGGCCGGATAGCCACCTGGGCGGTGGTCACCGACGGCACGCCCAGGACCCTGACCCTCTCCGCCCGGCTGTCCGATCTGGACCACCCCGCGGTCTTCGCCGAGCGCCTGCCGAAGGCCCTGATCCACCACAACCGGCCCGGCCACCCGGTGTATGACCTGGTGGCCGCGCTCGGCCGGGCGTGGGAGAGCGAGGCGACCCCGTTCGGCCCGCGCCAGCGCTGGCTGGCGACGGTCGGCCGGATGCGCGCCGAGGGCCGGCCGGTGCTGGACGGCCCACCCCGCTGGCGGCGAGGCGAGCTGACCGTCCCCTGGCCGGGTTAGAGAGCCGGGTTAGAGTGCCGGGTTAGGGAGCCAGCCGCACGTTGAAGACGGGACTGGCGGCGAGCGTACGGAATGCGGTAAGGCTGTCCGTTGTGGAATTCACCGCGATGTTGCGGTCGCCCTCGTCGTCGCTGGCGGTGTCGAAGTAGACGATCGCCTTGATCTGCGGGCGCTTCGCCAGCTCCGGCAGCACCGTGGCGTACGCGGCGGCCTTGCTCGTCGGGTAGTTCACCCGGTGGTACATGCCCCACTCGGCCACCATGATGGGCTTGCCCGGGTGGTTGGCCACCGACCAGTCGTAGAAGCCGACGCCACCGCCGGTCGGCCGACGGTCGAGCAGGTCGCCGAACCCGCCGAAGTGGTAATAGCCCTTCTCCACGCTGACGTACGAGTCGAGACCGATCCAGTCGACTACGTCGTCGCCCGGGTAGATGTCCTTCCACCAGGCCTGGGCCATCCACTTCTCGTTGCCCATGTAGGCAAGCACGTTGACCACATTGGTGACCCGCTGTGCCCGCAGCCGCTCGATGACGTGCCGGTACATGGCCGCGAAGTCCTTGGCGGTCATCTGAGAGCCGGCCGCCGCCTGGACGTCGTTCTCCGGCTCGTGGTGCAGCGCCAGGAAGAACTTCTGGGTGCCGTAGTTCGCCTTGACGTGGGCGGCCCACGCGTCGATCCGGGCGTCCTTCTCGCCGGCGGCGACCTTGGCCCAGGTCGAGCCGTACGCGACCTTCCAGTTCAGCAGCAGCACCCGCGGGCGCGCCGCATCCCGGGTCATCGCGATCTCGGCCGCGGTCGGAAACTTCTCGTCACCCTTGTGGTACGCGTGGAAGATGGTCGCGGTCCGGCCGGTCAGCGTCTCCCAGTCCTTCAGTGCCTGGTCGCGCGGTGCGGTGGTGAAGCCGCCCGCCGCCGCACCCCAGAGCACGCCACAGCTCGGCATCAGCAGCGCACCGGTGGTGCACGGAGCGGGAGTGGTCGGAGTCGGAGTGGTCGGAGTGGTCGGCGTCGCTGGGAGGTAGTTGACGACGAGGCGCGGCCCGGCGGTCTTCGCGTCACCGGATTCGGCGGACAGCAGGCGGGTCACCGCGCTGGTGGACGCCGAGCGCAGCGCGAAGGAGTACCGGCCGGCCTTCGTCACCGTCCGGGTCAGGTCGATGGTCACCGACGGGTCGGTGGCGTTCGGCATCGCCGAGCCGACCCCCGTGTCGCCGGTCGCCGGCTGGGTGGCGCCGGCGATCGTGTTCTCCGACCAGGTGCCGTTGACCGGATAGGCGCTGAGCCGGGCCGCGGCCGGTTTGCCGTCGAACGGCAGGATCAGCCGGGCCGCGGTGATCTTGGCACCGGCCGGGAAGGCGCCGGTCTCGAAGGCCACATAGGACGTCCGGGTCTCGCCGTCCGCGGTGCCCACCACCAGCTTCGCCGCGCTGCCGAAGTTGCTTCCGGCGCGGGTGCTGGAGACGTACGCGTCGTCACCCGCGAAGACCGTGCGGATCGCCGGCGTGGTCGCCGCGTCCGCCGGTCCGGCGAATGCCAGGCCGCCGCTCGCCGCCATGCCGAACGCTGTCGCTGCGATTACCGCACGCCTGAGCCGCACGTTCCATCCCCCGATGCCGTTGGATCACTTGGTCGAGATCCACGGTCCGGTGCGGCGGGTGTGTGCCCGGGTCGTCGCGGTGGTGCAGATGGGGAGCCGCCTTGCCGGAGGCCGGACGGACGAAGGGCGCCGCCGTCAGATGACGGCGGCGCCCGGAGAGCGGGTGGTGACTATCGAGCGGGTGGTGACTATGCGGCGCGTTCGGCGATCACCGAGCGGAGCGCCTCGATCAGCGACTCGGCGCCGAACGGCTTCTTGACCAGCAGCGCGTCCTCGTCGATGAGACCGTCCGAGACCGCCAGGTCCTTCGGTAGTCCGGAGATGTAGACAACCCGCATGCCGGGCCGCAACTCGGTGGCCTCGCGCGACAACTCGCCACCGGAGACCCCGGGCAGGCCGAGGTCGGTGACCAGGATGTCGATGTCACCCGGGTGCTCCCGGCACACCGTGATGGCCTGCTGCGGGTCGCCGGCAACCAGGGTGTCGAAGCCCCGGCGCTCGAGCATGCGCCGGATGATGTCACGTAGATCCTCTTCGTCGTCGACGACGAGGACGGTCGGGCGCGTCTCCGGTTCGGGCGGCTGCGACATGGATCCTCCTGGGGTGAACGTGGCGCCGGTCGGCGCCACCCGGCCGACCGAGTTCCACGAGTCACGCTATCGGCGGCAGGTTGCGCCGACCGGCCTTTGCCAGATCAGTGTCCGGTCGTTTGGCCGCGGGGACGAAAGGGGACCGTAAAAGTGCCATGCGGGTTCGGGACGGTTGCACCTGGGTTGCAACGGACGCGGGCCGATGCGCCCGGCCAGGAAGATCAGGGAGAAGGCTAAAGCGGTACGGCCGAGAGTCGATCTAACTCGCTGTCAGGACCGCTGCACACCGCCATCGAGCAAGGAGAGCGATATGACCACGCTGCTGTCGCCCGAGATCACCACCGTTTCCTCGCTGACCGAGCGCTGCGACCGTTGCAGTGCTGCCGCGAAGCTGGAGGTCACCCTGGCGAGTGGCGGCGAGCTGGTGTTCTGCGGCCACCACGCCAACCGTCTCCACCTGGACATCCTGCGTGTCGCCGAGCGGGTCGTCCTTGAGGACGGGTTTGAATGGGTGGGTAAGTGACCGCTTGACCCGCATTAGCCGCGATATGCTCTCTTTCTCAGCTATTGAGAGGCATATGGGCAGATCGTGGCGCGTGTCGTGGGGAGGACGGCCCGGCTGACGGCCGGTTGCGCCGGTGTCGCGGTCTGCGCGTGCGGCGTCGTCACTCTCCTGTTTTCCGCTCGAGGCGGCCCGCCGGACGGAGTGCTCTCCGACCCGGCGGCCGCGCTCGTCCCGGCCGGACTGGCCCTGCTGTTGCAGGTGCTGCCGGTCCCCTACCGGCTCGCCGGCCGGGTCGTGCACGGCATCGCCCATTTCTGCACCCTGCTCGCCGCCGTCGCCGGCATTGTGGCGCTGCGCCACCACCGCGACGCCGCGGTCGCCCTGCTCGCCGCGATCGTCGTGCTCGCCCTCGCCGGGCACCTGGTGCGGACCCTGGACGACGCCGGCCACCAGCAGCGCCGGCTCGCCGACGAGCTGCAGGAGCGCCAGGGCTTCGCCGACACCCTGCTGCAGTCGATGAATGAAGCCGTCATGGTGCTGGACGCCAACTTCCAGGTGATCGACGTGAACCGGCGCTGGCGCGAACTCACCGGCCACGACCCGGCGGAACCGATCCGGTTCGACGCGCCGCCGTTCCCGCCCGGCGGCGGCGACTGGCTGCTTTCCCGGGTCGACGGCACCACGGTCCCGGTGCTGGCCACGGTGGCGCCCATCCCGGATGCGGCCGGCGACCCGCGGGCGTACGTCGCGACCTACGTCGACATCGCCGACCGCAAGCGGGCCGAGGAGGAACTCAGCTCGCACGCGGCCGAACTGGAGCAGGGCAACACCCGGCTGGTCGAGGCGAACGAGCGGCTGGCGGCGGCGCTCACCTTCAAGAACGACCTGACCTCGATGCTGAGCCACGACGTGGCGCAGCCGATCAGCTCGATCGCCAGCCTTGCCGAGCTGCTGCGGGCGGACTGGGAAGACCTGCCGGAAGACATTCGGCTGGAGCTGGCCACCAAGATCGACAAGAACACCAAGCGGCTCATCAAGATGATGAACGACCTGCAGCTGCTGTTCCGGCTGGACACCGGATCGGTCACCGCGCGCCGGACGCCGGTGCCGCTGCTCGAGGCGGCCGAGACGGCGCTGTCGGCGGTCGCTGCCCCGGCCGGCGAGGTCGAAGTGCTCGTCGGCGACGAGGTAACCGTGCTGGGCGATCGCGCGCATGTCATCGCGGTGATGCAGAACCTGCTGAACAACGCGCTCGCGTACGGCGAGGCGCCGATCGTCGTGCAGGCGGAGCGCCGCGACGAGATGGTCGAGCTGATCGTGCAGGACGGCGGTCCGGGCATTCCGGAAGATCTGCTGCCGAATCTGTTCGGGCGGGTCATGCGCGGGGCCGGGCTGGGGCTGTTCATCGTCCGGCACCTGGTCGAGGCCAACGGCGGATCGGTGCGCTACGAGCAGGCGAAGCCCAAGGGCGCCCGGCTGATCGTCACCCTGGAGGCGGCACCGGTCTGACGACCGCAATGGGCCGGCCGTTACTTTCCGGGCCGGCCCATTCGTCGCAGGTCACATGTCGTGCGCGCTGCCCCGGTCCTCTTCGTTGATCATGCCGTCGCCCCAGGCGTCCTTGGCCGTAGTGCGGCCGCCCATCCGGGCAGCGCCGCCGCTGATCGAGCCGGACCTGGTGATCCGACGGCCGGGTGCCAGCACGTCGTCCAGGTCGTGTTCGTCGCGGATGCCCGGCGCGGAGATGATGTCCACATTGGTGCCCGAGCGATGCGCGGTCAGATCGTGATAGCCCAGGCCGGCATCGCTGCCGTTGCTGTGCTCGCCCGCGCTCGTGCCCCAGCCCGCACCCGGATGCGCCCGGCTGCGGATCCGGGCGGCGACCGCGGCCGGCGAGGGCTGGCTCAGCTGCTTCGAGCTGGCACCGGCGGCGGCGCGCCGGACCGGCGGCACCCGGCCGCCCATGGCCCCGCTCTCCACCAGGCTCTTGAAGGTGGTCAGGTCGGACTTGAGCCGCTTGGTCAGCGACGCCTGGCCGTGCCGGTCGCTCGGCATCAGATAGGCGATGTCCGCCTCGAGCTGCGCGATGACCTGGGTTCTGGTCTCGCCCAGCGGACGCAGGGTCAGTGTCTCGGCGAGGAGCGGGCCCTCGGTGCTGGCCCAGGACACCCGCTCGTCCAGTGAACGCTCGGTGATCTGCGCGTCGAATTCCCGGCGCTTTCCGTCGACCTCCATGACCCAGTGCGTCTGATCAAGACCGATCGGGGTGACCCGTTCCACCCCGCTCATGAATCGCGGATAGTTCTCGAACGCGGCGAGTTGCTCGTACACCGTATGCAGCGGTGCACTCACTTCGATGGCCTGCTGAACCATGCTCATCGCATCTCTCCCATGCCCTCAGGTACGCGGTACCGGCATGTTCGAGCGTACGAAGGTGATTACTCTTCGCGTTCGGTTTCGGTCAGACCCGGTGCAGGTACTGCCAGCGGCCGACCTCGGCGGCGTACCGGGCGTCACTCGCGGGCACCAGGATCACCTGCGCCGCACGCAGCATGGCGACGATCCGCGGCGACGGGCTGCGCCACGCCTCGCTGATCTCGACAACCGTGCCGGTCTGCCGGCACGCGGTGGCCAGCGCGGAGATCATGTCCGGGGTGAGTACAGCGTCGTCCAGGCCGGCCTGGGCGAGCAGGCTCAGCGGGCGGGCCAGCTGGGTGGGCGCGTACCGGGAGGCCCGCTCGACACCCTGCACGGTAGCGGTGACCAGCGTCTCGGCCACCTGCTCGGCGGCCAGCTCGCCGGCGGCCAGCATCGTGCGGACCTCGCGGGGAGCCAGCGGCCCACCGGCCAGCGGCAGGCGGGACACGGCGACCGAGACCGCCTCGATGTGGCCGAGGTCGGCCGGCCAGGCCAGCCAGCCGTCCGCCCGGACGACCTCGACCTCGGCGGCGACCCGCAGGACGGCTTCGGTACGGCCGCGTGCGCGGCGGACGGC
>DASWMR010000767.1:0-3819 GCA_036399635.1 Actinoplanes sp.
AGGGTGGCGTCCTCGTCGGAATACGTGCCGTCCCGGGGGCCGATGCCGAGCACGAAGGTCGTCTGCCGAAGGTAGAGGCCCTCGTAGCTGAAGGCCTCCAGGGAGACGCAGGACGGGCGGCTCAGCCCGCGCCGCACCCGGAACCGGAAATCGGCGCGTTCCGCGTCGCTGCTGCGCGCGCTGAGCGGGGCGGTCTCGGCGAGGAAGTCCTGGTGCCGCAGGCGTACGTCGGTGCTGCCGCGGACCTCGAGGTTGATCGTGGCGTCGACCGCGAAGCCGAACGTCACCGGGTCGGCGTCGGACGGCCGGACGGAGCGCAGGGTCGAGTCGTTCTGCGCCGGCGGTGCGACGGTGAACTCCGGCGGCGGAATCCGGGTGCGCAGTGGTTCCGGGTCGTCGTCGTTGCCGAGCATGGTCATTGCGGCACTCAGCAGGGCGGCGACCACCGCGGCGGAGCCGAGGACCAGCACCAGCCGCCGGTCCGGGCGCGGCGACCGCCGGTGCCGGTGCGGTGGTTGCGGGTCGTCCCCGCCAGCCGGGGCGCCCCGACGAACCAGATCGTTCCTTCCAGCCAGATCGTTCCTACCAACCAGATCGTTCCTACCAACCGGGTCGTTCCTACCAACCACGTCGTCCCGACCCGCCGGGTTGCCCCTACCAGAGTTGTCGGACATCATGCAGTCTGCTCCCACGGCCCGGCGTTCAGGGGTTGCCGCAAGCGTCGGGGGTGCATTGTTTCGATATTGAGCGCTCAAGGCAAGGGCAGGCGACCCGAGCTGGGCGTCGTCGGAGAACCCGTTCCCGATCGATCGAACTCTGCAGCGCCGTTCTGCGTACTCCCGGTCGACGCCAAACGCCGCACCCACCCCCTGTGACCTGGGGTGACCGCGGCAGTATCGAGGAGACGAGCGATGAACGGCTCCGGACCGAGGGACTTCGACAACGAACGCACCCCGGAGCAGCCGCCACCGCCGGGCAAGACGACCTGGCCCCGGATCTCGGACTACTGGCCGGACAATCCGCGCCGGACCGGTCCACTGCGCGACAACCCGGCGACCTCAAGGCGGAGGAAGGCCGAACTCGGCGACCAGACACTGGTCTATAACCAGATTTATCCGACCAGTCCGGACGTGAACAACGGAGCGGTTGATCTGGAGGGGCGCGACGCACCGGCGTACCCCGGCAGCGCCGCCGAGCCGGCGCCGGTCCGCCTGATCGGCCCGCCGCCCGGGCACCGCCGTCCCCGGCTGCGGCTCGCCGTCACGGCGGCCGGTGCGGCCGTCTTCGTCGGGCTCAGCGGCATCGCGCTCGCCCGGACGGTCACCACCGACGACCAGCTGGCGTCGCCCCCCTTGCCAGGTGACGAGGTGGCCGCGCCGGCCACTGCGGAGGACGGGGTGGCGCCGGGGCAGCTGAGCCCGCCGGTCTCGGTCTCGCCCTCGGCGGCGGCCAGCGCGAGCGCCACGCCGTCGGCACCGTCCGCGCCGACCGTGCGTCCGCCCGGCCCCGCGCCGGCCGGGGCCGGTCCCGCCTTCGCCGCCGGGACCTTCGTGCTCGCCGCCAACGTCACCGAGCTCAACGTGACCGTCGGCCGGCCGCCCACCGGCGCCATCAAGGCCAGTTCGCCGCCGGACAGCGGACTCACGACGCGCACCGCGACCGCCGGCACCACCGTCACGCTCACCGTCCAACCCAGCGGCCGGCCCGGCGGGGGCCGCGTCGACGTGCAGCTCGACCAGCGGATCGCCTGGACGATCAAGATGTCCGGCGGGGTGCGGCGGGGTACCTTCGCGCTGACCGGCGGCACGGTGCGCGCGGTCGACCTGAGCGGCGGGGCCGACACCATCGACCTTGCCCTGCCGCCGACCTCCGGTGCGCTGCCGATCCGGATGTCCGGCGGGGTGCATACCTGGCGGATCCGCACCGGGCGACCGGAGCCGGTGCTGGTCAACGTCCGCGAGGGCGCCGGCGCGGTGACCCTCTACGGCAAGAACGGCGGTGGCGTCGCCAAGGGCAAGCAGGTATCGGCCGGCTCCGGGACCGGCCTGCAGATCGAGGCGGTGGCCGGAATCGGCACGCTCACGGTCAGCGCTCCATAACGCCCGGGCTACTGGAGGGTGGCCGCGATCCAGTTCGCCACGGTCACCGTGGAGGCGAAGACTGCGCCGTCGTGCGTCTCGCCGGGCAGCTCGAGATAGCGCACCGGCTGGGTGTTCCAGGCGCGCAGCTGCGGCACCAGCACGTCGCGGGTGATGTCGGCGGGCACCGCCTCGTCGGCGGTGCCCTGCACGATCAGGATCGGGGCGGTCGGTGGCGACTGGCCGGGGTTGTCGTACTGCATCAGCTTCGCCACCCAGCTCGCCGGCAAGACGCCGCCGACAAGCAACTCGGTCGCGGTCAGCGGCGCGTACGCGGCCAGGATCTCGGCGAGGCAGCCGGTCTGCAGCACCGCGGTCCGCGCCCGGGCCGGCGCCGCGAGCACGGTGGCCGGCTGATAGGCCGGCTCGACGGCGCTGAGCCCGTAGAGGCCCATCACCAGATAGCCCTGGCCGGGCGTGCCGGGGATCAGCGGGGCCAGCAGGTCCACGTTGGAGACCGGCGCGATGGTCGCGGTGCCGCGGAGCACGAGGTCGCCGTCGTACGCGGTGGCGATCTGGTTGGCGAACAGGGCGCCCTGTCCACCCTGCGAGTGACCGTCGATCGCGTACTGCGCGGCGAGCGTGGGGTCGAGACTGCGGGCCGCCTTGACGCTGTCGATGATCGATCGCGCCTCGCTGAGACCGATCAGGTAGGGGTGCGGCAGCGCGGTGCCCAGCCCGGGATAGTCCGGCGCGGTCACCGTCCAGCCGCGCCGCAGCAGCTCGGCGACGGCGGCGCGGGCCTCCGGCCAGAAGACCGCCGGGTGGTCGGCGGGTGCGCACCGGTCGGCCAGCCCGGTGGTGCCGTGCGCCCAGACCACGACCCTGTGCTTCGGGCCGGTCCGCGGGGTGAGCACCAGCCCGGTGGCCGGGTTGAGCGTGCCGCGCACGTCGGTGGTGAGATACTGGACGCGCCGGCCGGTGGCGAGCGCAACCAGCTCGGCGGGCAGGGTCGCGGACGTCGAGCTGAGCACGGCCCCCGGCAGCGCGGCGGTGGCAGCCGGCGCCCCAGCCGGGACGGCCGCGGCCGCCCCGCCGATGCCCACCAGCACGGCGACGACCAGGTGTAGGACTGTCCTCATGCGCATGGTACTCCCCGTGACGTTGCGTATTGGCCGACTGGGCCCCTTGACCGTCGCAGGCACCACGGACTGGCTGCAAGGACGCAGATGCGTAGTCCTTCCAAGGACTGTTCACCGGCCGCGTTCCGTGCCATGCGGGGGTGGGCGTCGCACCGCGAGATCGTGGCCCGCCGCCCCCGTTACGCCCAGTGGCCGACCACCCACCCGGAGTTCGGCACCCGCCTGCCCTGAGGGGCGGTGTGCGATCGGCGGCGACATCTTGCCGACAAGTCGGTGGCGGAATCGGCCAGCGATCACGAGTCTGACTCACATGACTTCGTTCGATCGTGACCTAGCGCGGAGCAGTGCGGAGACGCTGCGCGAGAAGCGGATCCTGCTGTCCAGCCTCGATGTCCCGGCCGGTCGCGGGTGGCATCCCCTCCGCGACCGGGTGACTGACTGCCTGTGCACGAAGCCCGACACGATCGGCGAGGTGATCGCCATGCTGGTGACGACCCAGCAGATCATGGACGAGCTCCCGCCCAGCCCGGCCAACAACCGCGTCGCGGCCTTCAACAAGCTCTACCTGACGATCACCCGCCGGGTCGACTCCGCGCTGC
>DASWMR010000768.1:0-2983 GCA_036399635.1 Actinoplanes sp.
TCCCCGCCGCCGCCTTTCTGGCCGGCCGACGGCGATCCGGCCCGGTCAACCTCGCTGGGCGGGGTCTCGACCCCCGACTCGCTGAACCGGCCGGAGCGGCCACGCGGCCGAAGTAACGAGATCGCCGGCCGTCTGCCGGCTGCGGATCCGGGCGGTTGCGACCGTCCGCCCGTGCGTGGCTTGCCGCCCAGCCGCATTCCTGGCATGACGGCACAGATCGGTGAGCCATTGATCGGTATGGCTCGATGTCCTGGTGAATTGACCAGGCGTAGCGCATCGATGAACCGGGTATGAACCGCCGCTGTGTCTGGACTCGTCGTACAAACCGCTAAGCGGATCCTGCTGCCCGTCGCCGTGCTGCTACTTGTGATGATCGGGCTCGGCCTGATCGTCACCAAGTCGCTGGCGCACACCTGGCCGTTCTCTGCGGAGGACGGCATCAACCGCTCCTTCGCCGGGGACCGCGCCGACCCGTACAACCTGGTGTCGTGGGTCTTCAGCTTTCTCGGCAGTACGCCGTGGATCATCGGGGTGACCGCGCTCGTGGCGATCATCCTGCGGCTCACGCTGCATCGCTGGCGGGAACCGCTGTTCCTCTGCGCCGGGGTGACCGCGCAGGCTCTGGTCTTCTTCTTCACCACCCTGGCGATCGACCGTCAGCGGCCGACCGTCGGACACCTCGACTCATCCCCGCCGACCTCGAGCTTCCCGTCCGGGCACACTTCGGCGGCGGTGGCTCTCTACTGTGGACTGGCGTTTCTGCTCGCCTCGCAGGCGCGCCAGACCTGGGTGAAGGCGCTCTGCTGGGCGCTGGTCGTGCTGCCGGTCGGGGTCGCGGTGGCCCGCCTCTATCGCGGCATGCACCACCCCAGCGACGTCACCGCGTCGTTCTTCAACGGCATCACCTGCCTGGTCATCATGGCGAGGAGCATCCTGGACCGCACGGTGGACTGGGTCGTCCCGGACCGTTTCCGATCAGCCCGCCGGGTGAAGCTGGCCGCCTGACAACGGCCGGGGTGGTGGTGCGTATTGGTGAGCAGAGCAAGGGGCATGCCTCGGGAGGAGACTTACCACTGGGGCCGGTGGCTGGGCAGGGTGCTTCCGGTAAGAGCAAAGCTCGATCTTGCTGAAGGTCAGGCGCGGCGGTCCAGGAAGCGGTAGACGTCCTGGGCGTCGACTCCGGGGAAGGTGCCGGGGGGTAGCGCGGCCAGCAGGTGCGAGTGCACGCGGGCGCTCGGCCAGGCGTGGCCGGACCAGCGGCTGACCTGGTCGGCGGGTGGCCGGCGGCAGCAGTCCGGGTCGGGGCAGCGGGAGACGGTGCGCCGGGTGGTGTCGCCGCCGCGGAACCAGCGGGCGTGCTCGAACGGGGTGCCGACGGTGACCGAGAACTCGCCGGAGCGGGTCGACTCGATGTGCACCGTGCACCAGTATGTGCCGGCCGAAGTGTCGGTGAACTGGTAGAAGGACGAGTACGGGTCGTCTGCCTCGAAGATCGCCCGCGAGGCCCAGCGGCGGCAGATCGGTTGGCCCTCGATCGCGCCGGTGACGTCGGTCGGGAAGCGGACGCCGTCGTTCTCGTAGGCCTTGTAGACGATGCCGTTCTCGTGCACCCGGGTGAAGTGCACACCGATGCCGAAGTGGTGGGTGGCCAGGTTGGTGAACCGGTGCGCCGCCGTCTCGTAGGACACCCCGAACGCGTCCCGGAAGTCGTCGATCGCCAGCGCGCGGTCGGCCTTGGCGTCGCGCAGGAACTCGACGGCGAACTTCTCCGGCATCAGCAGCGCCGCGGCGAAGTAGTTCGCCTCCACCCGCTGGCGGAGGAAGTCGCCGTAGTCGGCCGGGTCGGCGTGGCCGAGCACGAAGTGCCCGAGCGTCTGCAGCACCACCGCGCGCGGATCGTGCCCCTTGCCGCTGGCCACCTGCGGCAGATAGATCCGCCGGTGGCGCAGGTCGGTCACCGAGCGGGTGGACCCGGGCAGGTCGCTGACGTAGTGCAGGGTGAAACCGAGGGTCGCGGCGATGTCGAGGATGCCGCGCTGCGACAACGGCCCGGTGGTGTGCCGCACCGACTGCAGCACCGTCGCCGCGGCCAGCTCGATCTCGGCAAAGTAGTTGTTCCGCTCGCGCATGTTGACCCGTAGCTGCGCGTTCGCCTTGCGGGCCACCTCGGGGGTGGCGCTCTGCTCGGCCAGCAACCGGTTGAGCTCGCGGTGCAGCCCCACCAGCGATTCGAGCGCGTCGGCCGGCAGGCGGCGGCCACCGCGGACCACCGGCAGACCCAGAGCCGCGTACGCCGGGGACTGCTGGAAATGCGCCAAGTCGATCTCCAGCCCGGCGCGTCGGCTCGGCGCCTCCGGGCGGAGCAGATCCTGCAGCGGTACGCCGAGGGCCGCCGCGATGGCCTGCAGCATCGACAGCTTCGGCTCGCGTTTGCCGTTCTCGATCAGCGACAGCTGCGACGGCGCCCGGCCCACCGCGGCACTGAGCTGGTCGAGCGTCATGTTCTTCGACTTGCGCTGATGGCGCAGCCGCTGCCCGAGCGTCACCAGATCGACGGCAGGCTCGACGGCCGACGAACTGACAGCGGAGCCGGAGGAAGGTGAAGCGGTCACGGGTTTGACGCTAGCAGAATTTCCGCGATTCTTCTGCTCACAAACGCCTCCCCGAGTCCTTGTGCAACGCGCGATTGTGAAGTTCTTCCACTAGGAAGCAGTGCACCGGGGTAGGGAAGGGACAAAAACAGATGACTGGTCAGCTGACCGAAGTCAGAGGCGGTACCGCAGCGGACCTTACTCGGGCGTGGGCCGGCGATCCCCGTTGGCTGGGCATTAAGCGCAGCTACACCGCGCAGGACGTGGTCAAGCTCCGGGGCACCGTGCAGGAGCGGCACACGCTCGCCGAGCGCGGCGCCCAGCGGCTCTGGGAGCTGCTGCAGAGCGAGGACTACATCAACGCGCTCGGTGCGCTGACCGGCGGCCAGGCG
>DASWMR010000769.1:0-2085 GCA_036399635.1 Actinoplanes sp.
ACGTCCACGTCCTCGACGGTGCGCAGCGGCTCACCGTCCACCCGCACCTCGTCGGCCAGCCGGTACAGCTGGGCCTGCAGCAGCCGGCTCAGCCCACGGCCGGACGCGAACCGCTGCCGGATCTCGGCGAGCTGGGTGAGCAGGCGTTTCGGCTCGGCCGCGTACGCCTCCGGAAGCTCCACCCGGTGCCCGGCGAGCCCGCGGGTGAGCGTCGCAAGCTCGGCGAGCAGCACCTCGGTGGCAGACACGTGATCAGCCCACACCGCGCGCCAGTGCGCGTCGGTGAGCAGCCGCCCCAGCCGGTCGGTCCAGCCGCCCTCCCGGCGCCGCAACCACGCCAGGGCCTCCCGCAGATCGTCGCGGAGAGCGGTCAGATCCACCGCCCGTACGGCCGCGGGGTCAAGGCCGTCGCCCACCAGGCGCGACACCTGCTCGGCGATCTCGTCCCGCTCAGCCCGCAGTTTGGCCGCCGTGGCGGCATCCGGGAGCCGATCATTTGCCGCCGCGGCGCCGTCCAGCCGCCCATCCTTTGCCCCCGCGCCGCCGCCCCGAAGCCCACCCGCCCGCTCCGCTGCCGCCCCTGACCAGGTTGCGTGCCCGTAGGTCGCCGGCAGCTCCTGCCGGGCCGCCGCCCGATCGGTCGGGGTGAGGCCGGCCGCAAGTTGCAGCAGTGTCCCGCACTCCGCACCCGACAGCGGCGCCGGCCCCACCACCGGATCCGGGATGCCGCCCTGCGCCGCGGCGCGTTCCCGCAGCCAGGCACCCACCTCGACGGGCGTCTGCGGCACCCCGTCGATCTCGTACGTCACCGCTTCGCTCTCGGCGATCGCCCGCAACCCGCTCATGATCGTCTCGAGCTCGCGCTCGGCCTCCTCGAGCAGCCCGGTGAGCCGCTCCACCCGGCGCGCCTCGGCATCCCGGTCCAGAGTGGCCGCTCGGTCGGCCAGCTCCCGGGCGGCGAGCTGCAGCTGCACCAGCTGATCGGTGGTGCGGCCGAGCACCGCGAGGCACAGCGACCGGATCTCCGCCGGCAGCCCGTCCCGCAGCACCCGCAGCGGATCCTCCTTCTGCGCGACCACCAGCACCCGCTTGCCGTTCGCCATCAGGTGGCAGATCAGGTTGCGGATGGTGTGCGTCTTGCCGGTGCCGGGCGGCCCCTGCACGGCGACGTTGCGGTGCTGCGCCAGCCGCCGGGCGATCGACTCCTGCGCCTCGTTGGTCGGAAGCGGCATGAGAAGGCGCTCGCCGACCCGCTGCCAGTCCTCGGGGTGATCGTCGGGCATCCGGAGCTTGCTGGGCTCGTGCGCGACGATCGCAGCCAGCGCACCGATGCTGGCGGTGTCGCCGGCCAGCAGCCGGTCACGCAGGCTTTCCAGGAAGCCACGCAGCAGCCGCTGCTTAGGGCGGACGAAAAGGACGCCCACGTCGGCAATGTGTGGCGTCTCCACCGCGCCCGGGCTGTCGGTGATGATCCGGTCATAGCCGAGCCGGCCCAGCGCCCGCTCAAAGAGTTCCCGACGCTCCAGATCGGTCCAAAGGTCCACCTCGAGGGTGCCGGCCGGACCGGCAATCGCCAGGAGCTGACTGAGGTAGCGCTCGTCCAGCCCGGTCAAGGCCTCGGTCTGCAACCGCGACGGCCCGGCCGGCGAGACGGTGATCAGCGACCGGTCCGGCTCATACTCGATCAGAACCGGCGTCGCGACCAGCGGATAGCGGACGCGCTGGCCACCGATCGTGGTCTGCAGAATGCCGTGCCCCCAGACCAGCTCAGTGGTGGCGGCGGTCATGTCGATCTGATGCATCAGATCGAAGAGGGCCCGGTGCAGGGTCCGGGTTTTCTCGGCTTCGCCGGTCGCGTACGCCCACGGTCGCCACACCAAATCACGCCAGGTAGCAAAGTCGTCGGGTTCTCCTCGGCCGTCTTCGATTCGGCCATCTCCCGCCAGCCCGTCTCCCGCCAGGTCGTGTCCCGCCCGGCCGCCTCCCGCCAGGCCGTGTCCCGCCCGGCCGTCTCCCGCCAGGTCGTGTCCCGCCCGGCTGTCTCCCGCCAGGCCGTGTCCCGCCCGGCTGTCTCCCGCCAGGCCG
>DASWMR010000770.1:0-4671 GCA_036399635.1 Actinoplanes sp.
CGCAGCGAGACCCCGGCAAGTTTGGCGATGCGGTCGGCGGTGGGCCGCAGGTCGCCGTTGGTGATCAGGCTGACGTGGGCGTCGACGATGGCGTTGCGGGTGCGTTCCGAGCGAGCCGTCCGGCCGTCGACGCGGGGTGGCGGGGTGCTCCGGTAGCGGTTCAACTCCCGCCGGGCCAGGGAGCGCTTGTGTACCTCGTCGGGGCCGTCGGCCAGGCGCAGGGTGCGGGTCTGCGCCCACAGTCGGGCCAGCGGTGTGTCCTGGCCCACGCCGGCTGCCCCGTACGTCTGGATGGCCTTGTCGATGATCCACTCGGCGGTGCTGGGGACGATGATTTTGATCGCCTGGATTTCGGTGTGCGCGCCCTTGTTGCCGACCGTGTCCATCAGCCAGGCCGCCTTCAGCACGAGGAGTCGAGCCTGCTCGATGCGGACCCGGGAGTCGGCTATCCACTCCTGCACGACGCCCTGCTCGGCGAGCGGCTTGCCGAACGGGGTGCGGTTCAGCGCCCGGGTGCACATCAGCTCCAGGGCGCGCTCGGCCATCCCGATCAGCCGCATGCAGTGGTGGATCCGGCCGGGGCCGAGGCGGGCCTGGGAGATGGCGAAGCCGCTACCCTCCTCGCCGATCAGGTTGGCGGCCGGGACGCGTACGCCGTCGAAGGTCATCTCGGCGTGGCCGCCGTGGTCGCCGTCGGTGTAGCCGAAGACAGTCATGCCCCGCTCGACGGTCACCCCGGGGGTGTCGCGGGGGACCAGCACCATGCTCTGCTGCACGTGGCGGGCGGCGGTCGGGTCGGTCTTGCCCATCACGATGAAGATTTTGCAATTCGGGTTCATCGCGCCGGAGATGTAGAACTTGCGGCCGGTGATCACGTATTCGTCGCCGTCGCGGACGATGCGGGTGGCGATGTTCGTGGCGTCGGAGGAGGCCACCTGCGGTTCGGTCATCGCGAACGCCGACCGGATAGTGCCGTCCAGCAACGGTTGTAGCCACTGGAGCTGCTGGGCGGGAGAGCCGAACTCGGCCAGCACTTCCATGTTGCCGGTGTCCGGGGCCGCGCAGTTCAGGGCGGCGGGAGCGATCGTGGGACTGCGGCCGGTGATCTCGGCCAACGGCGCGTACTGCAGGTTGGTCAGGCCGCCGCCGTGCGCGCCCGGCAGGAAGAGGGTCCACAGGCCGGCCAACCGGGCCTGAGCCTGCAGCCGCGCAATCACCGGAGGGACGTCCCAGCCGTGGTCTTCGGCGACGGCAGCCTGCTCCGCCGGATAGACGTGCTCGTCCATGAAGGCGAGCAGCCGCTTGCGGTAGTCCTCGGTCTTGGCGTCGAAGCCGAAGTCCATCAGCTCTCCTCCAGCGCTTCGTGGCCGCGCGACACCAGCGAGCCGACCAGGTCGCCGATTGTCTCGAAGCCGGCACCCACGGTCTGTCCCTGAACGTAGCGGTAGTGCACGCCCTCCAGGATCACCGCCAGTTTGAATGCGGCGAATCCCACGTACCAGTGCAGGTCACCGACATCCCACCCACTGCGCTCGGCGTAGCGTTCGCCGATTTCGGCAAGCGTCGGGTGCCCGGGAACCGAGAGCGGAGCGGCCGTCTGCATCGGCAGACCGGCGTAGACGAGCATCAGGGCCACGTCGCTGAGCGGGTCGCCGAGCGTCGACATCTCCCAGTCGAGCACCGCGTTGATCTGCAGCGACGGCCCGATCAGCACGTTGTCGAGCCGGTAGTCGCCGTGCACGACGGCGCCCGCTCCGCCGGCCGGGATGTCGACGGCGAGCCGGGCGTGCAACTCCTCGATGCCGGGCACCTCGCGGCTGCGCGACGCGTCCAGTTGCTTCTTCCACCGGCGTACCTGGCGCTCGTTGAAGCCCTCGGGCCGGCCGAAGTCACCCAGGCCGATCGCCTCGGGGTCGATGGCGTGCAGATCGGCGAGCGTGTCCACCAGAGAGAACGCCAGCGATCGCACAGCCACCGGAGTAAAACTAGAAATATCGCGATAAACCGCGCCGTCGACATGTTCCATCAAGTAGAACGGCGCGCCGATCACCGAACTGTCGGTGCAAAGCAGGATCGGGGCGGGTGCGGGAAAACCGGCCCGCGACAGCGCACTCAGCACCCGATGCTCGCGAACCATGTCGTGCGCGGTCGGCAACACGTGCCCGAGCGGCGGCCGGCGCAGCACCCAGCGTTTTTCCCCGTCGGTCACCGCGTAGGTGAGGTTCGACCGGCCACCGGCGAACATCTGGCCGGTCAGCTCGCGAGGTGAGCCGAGGTAGTCGCGGAGGCGGTCGAGGTCGAGCCCCTTCACCGGCGGTCCTCCTCGAAGGCGCGCTGCATCTTGTTCATCCCGCCGAGCCATCGGTCGGGCTCGGCGGCGCGTTGGCGATAGAAGTCGGCCACCTCGGGATGCGGCAGGATCAGGAAGTCGTTACCGGTCACCGCCTTGGCGACCACCGCAGCAACCTCGGCCGGTTCGATCGCGGTCGCGGCCAGCAGGGCGGCACTGGCACTGTCGCTCTCGTTGCCCCGGGCCAGCATGTCGGTGCGCACCCCCTGCGGACACAGGGCCTGCACAACCAGACCCCGATGCGCGTACGTGGCCCGCAACCACTCGGCGTACGCAAGGGCGGCGTGCTTGGTGACCGCATAGGACGCGCTGCCCAGCAGGGTGAGCAGGCCCGCCGCGCTCACCGTCATGACCAACCGCCCAGGCGCACCGGCAGACGCCGAGAGCCATCGGGGCAGCAGCGCGCGGGTGACGTAGACGTGCGACATCACGTTGAGGTTCCAGTCGCGTGTCCAGAGGTGGTCCGGTGTCGTCTCGTCGCCGGCGGTCAGCACTCCGGCGTTCGAGCAAAAGAGGTCGATCCCGCCGAGCTCGGCCCAGGCGACCTCGATCAGCCGGCGGGTGTGGTCCTCGTTCGCGGCGTCACCCGGCATGGCCAGCGCGCCGATGTCGCTGGCCACCGCCTGCGCGGCCGTCGCATCGATGTCGCTGACGATGACCTCGGCGCCATCCGCGGCGAACCGCCGGGCGAGGGCCGCACCGATCCCGCCGCCGGCCCCGGTGACCACCACCCGGCTGATCGGCCCGGTCATATCGCGGACCCGGTCAGCGTGATGCCGCCGTCGATCACGATGGTCTGACCGGTGATCCAGGCGGCGTCCGGCGAGCAGAGGAAGGCGACGGTGCCGGCCACGTCCTCGGGCACGCCGAGCCGGCGCAGCGGATAGGTGGCCGCCACCTGCTCCTCCCGGCCCTCGTAGAGCGCGGTGGCGAACTTGGTCTTCACCACGGCGGGGGCGACCGCGTTCACCCGGATCTTCGGTGCCAGCTCGACGGCCAGCTCCTCGGTGAGGTGGATCAGCGCGGCCTTGGTCACCCCGTAGAAGGCGATGCCCGGCGCCGGCCGGACGCCGGAGACCGACGAGATGTTGACGATCGACCCGCCGCTGTTCAGCCCACCATCGCCCAGCCCACCGCGCAGCGCCTCCTGCACCCAGCCGAGCGTGCCGAGGACGTTCACGTCGATCATTTTGCGGGCGGCGCCCAGGTCGAGCGAGGCGAGCGGACCGTACGCCGGATTGATCCCGATATTATTGACGAGTGCAGTAATCCGGCCGAACTGGCCCTGCACGGTGTCGATCACGGTGGCCCGATGGCCGGCGTCGTCGCCCCTGCCCGGGATGCCGATCGCCACCTCCGCGCCGCCGAGGTCGAGCGCGGCCTGGTCGAGGGCCTCCGCGTTGCGCCCGGTGATGGCCACCCGGTAACCCTCGGCCACGAAGCGTTGGGCGATCGCGAACCCGATCCCTCTGCTGGCCCCGGTCACGATCGCCACCTGGTCCGCCATCAATAATCCCCATTCCGAAGCGCGAGACCGGTTTATGCACTCGCCGTGCGAACACTAATCAGCCCCGGACCCGGCCGCCAGCCGTCAACCGGCCGGAATTGCGTCATCTGCCTGGTACGCGCACCGAAGTGTCCGATGTGGAAGCTGTTTTCCGGCCCGTGGTATGGGTCAGGCCACGCCGGCGGGCCGGAACTGCACGCTGATCCGCGCGCCCACCGGTCGGGCGGTCTTGAGAATCGCGTGCTCCCAGGTGCGCTGGCAGGAGCCGCCCATCACGATCAGATCGCCGTGGCCGAGGGGGAAGCGCAGGGTGTCGTGCCCAGCCGCGCGCGGCCGCAGCGACAACTGCCGCGGCGAGCCGAGCGACAGGATCGCGACCATCGTGTCCTGCCGGGCCGAGCGGCCGATGGTGTCGCCGTGCCAGGCGACGCTGTCGCGCCCGTCGCGGTAGAGGCACATGCCGGCAGTCACGAACTCCTCGCCCAGCTCGTCGGCGTAGTGCGCGTTCAGCGCCGCCTTCGCCTCGATCAGCGCGGCATGCGGCAGCGTCTCGTCGCCGCCGAACCAGCGCAGTAGTCGGGGCACGTCGACGACGTTGTCGTACATCTGGCGGCGGTCGGCCCGCCAGTCGATGCCGAGCAGCGTCTCGAACACCGCGTCGGAACCACGCAGCCAGCCGGGCAGCACGTCGACCCAGGCGCCCGCGGTGAGCACGTGCCGCTCGATCCGGGCGGACAGCGGCTCGAGCCGGACGGCCGGCGACATCTGGTCGAACATTGACGGTTGGTAGGCACTCACCCCGCCACTCTAGGCG
>DASWMR010000771.1:0-3156 GCA_036399635.1 Actinoplanes sp.
ATCGGCACGGGCTCGCGCCGCTGACTGCGCGCCGGCCGGGGCATGGGCCGGGCGCGCTGGCGGGGGATGGCGGCCCGGAAAGGGCTGCGTCCCGGCACCGGCGGGGTGGGCGGCAGCGGCCCGGTGATGGTCCCGGGCGGCGGTGCCACGATCGGGGCCGGCTGGACCTGGGCCGGCCGCTTCCGCAACACCGACTCGGGCATCCGCGGCCCGGTCGGGGGCGGTGCTTGGCGGGGCACGGCGGCCTCAGCCGGAGCGCCGGCGTCGCAGGGACAGCACCCCGAGGGCGGCCCCCGCGCCGAGGACGGCGAGCCCGGTGCCGATGAGGACGGGGGCGTTGCGTCCCGGCGCGGTGCCGCCGCCGCCGGTGGCCGGCCCCCGGGTCGGCGTCACCTTGACGACCACGTGCAGGGTGGAGGACGCGGTCTTGCCGTCCGGGCAGCGCAGATCCACCCGGTAGTCACCCGCACGGGTGCCGTCCGGCACCCGTGCGGTCGCAGTGAGGAACCCGTACTGCGGGGCCACCGTGACCGCGCCGAAGAGGGCGGAGCTGACCGTCGCGGACTTGAGGTTGTCGTCACAGCTGGCGCGCAACCCGACCTTGTCGCCGGCCGGAACTGTGCTGGGGCTGGTCTCGACGAAGATCGCCGCCGCGGCCGAGGCCGGGCCGGTGAGCAGCAGAATGGGACCGAACAGGACGGGTACTCCCAGGACAGACGCCGCCAGGGCGCTCGGGACGGACGTGCGCATGGATCCCCCTCCTGCCGTTCGAGGCCAGCGGAGCACGAACGGCGCGTGTGGGTGATTTTCGCACCTCGGAACCCATTCCGCGTAGATCCCGACGGCGGGATACCCGGGTGACCGCCCCGGCCGATACCTGGCCGATACCCGCCCGGCGATAAATGCCCTCTTCGAGACCCGATGGTCCGGCACGACCCGGTCTCCGCTACCGTGATACTTGTTCGGATCAACTGGGCTTTCAGGCGCCTGGGGGCGTTGAGGTTGTCGATTTCAAGCACCGTTCTGATCTTCCTGCTCATCCCGCTCGGGGTGATGGCGCTGGTGGCGTCGCTCGTCATGGGCGGCAGCGACCGGGCCCGGCGCTCGCGGCGCTATCGGCCCGGCCGCCCCTACGACTTCCAGCCGATCTGGTTCCTGGCATCGCCGGAGCAGGTCACCGGCAAGGCGGTGGCCCTCGCCGGGCAGTCCGCGCGCCCAGCCCTCGCGGGCTCGGCCGGCCAGGGCTCCTACCTCGAGGACAGCACCGGCGCCCGGATTCTCCCCGGCCCTACAGGAGGCGCAAGTGACAGCTGGTGACGTGGAAGCGCAGCCGCTGACCGCGCTGACCGAGCCGGGCGGCGACACCATCTCGGCCGCTCCTGAGCAGGTCCGTTCGGCGACCGGCGACCAGGTGGCCGACGGTCCGTTCACCACCCGGCAGCTGCTCCGGCTCGACGAGGCACTGCGGATCGCCGACCAGCAGACCGGCCTGACCTTCAGTGTCTTCATCGGCGAGCTCGAGGTGCCGACCCGCGAATACGCGGAGAAGCTGCAGAAGCAGATCGAGGGCGCCGACCGTACGGTGCTGATCGCCATCTCGCCGAACCAGCGCCGGCTCGAGATCGTGACCGGCAACGAGGCCCGCAAGCGGATCTCCGACCGGGACGCCAAACTCGCCGGCCTGTCGATGGCGGCCGCGTTCGCCGGCGGCGACCTGGCCGGCGGCGTGCTCGCCGGCATCGACCAGTTGGCCAGCCACGCCGGCCGGAGCTAGGGCCTTAGCCGCTCGGTCAGATCAACGACAGAAACCCTCGTCCCGCCTGCGGGGCGAGGGTTTCTTGTCCATTTGACCCGCCGGAAACCCAGCCGAAAAAACTCTGTGTGCGTAGGCTGACACTCCGCGGTGATGGAGGTGGTCCGCTTGGTCACGACCGATACGACCTCGAGCGCCTCAGTTTCGAGCGCCTCAGTTTCGAGCGCCCCGCCGACAAGCTTGCCGAGCCGGTGGAGTGCCCCGGTGGGTGCCTGGACGGAGCCCGACCTGCATCTGTTCCCGCAGGACGGCCACCGCTACGAGATCGTCGACGGATCGCTGCATGCCGCGCCACCCCCGCCGGAGTCGCACGAGGCGGTGGTCCGCGCGGTGGTGGCGACACTGCGGGCTGCGGCCCCGCCCGGCTGGTGGGTCTGCGAGCGGCAGGGGGTCGAGATCGGCGACAGCAACCTGGTCCCGGACGTCACGGTCCTACGGCCGCGGTCGTCCGGCGCGATCTGGTGCGACCCCGGCGACGTCGCCCTGGTGGTCGAGGTGGAGACGGCCGCCACCCGCCGGGTCGATCGGTTCCTCAAGCCCACGCTGTACGCCGAGGCAGGCATCGGCCACTACTGGCGGATAGAACCCGGCCGGAACGCCCCGCTGCTGCGGACGTACGAGCTGGGCGCGGCCCGCTACCGCCCGGCGCGCAGCATCGAGGGCGCCGAGCAGGTCTCGCTCGGCGCGCCCTTCCCCGTCCGCGTCGCCCCCGCCACCTGGCGCTGAGCGCTTTCTAGAGCCTCAGGCCGCGTCCTTGGCCCGGGCCTTCAGCGCGCGCACGATGCCGTCGCGGCCCTCGGCCACCAGCCGGCGCAACGACGCTGGGTGCCCGTCGCGGGCCAGCCAGGCGTCGGTGAGCGCGATCGTCCGCTCGTCGATCTGGTAGACGGGGTAGCCCATCATCACGAACTCCTGGGCGGGTTCGCTGTCCGACCTGGTCCACACGTCGCCCACCACCTCGAAGAACTTTTCCGCGTACGGTGCGGTCAGCTCCACCTGCTTGGCGCTCTGAAAGCCGCTCAGCAGCGACCGGTTGAGCCAGTTCGGCACGTCGGCGTCGCCGGTCAGCTGGGCCCAGACCGCCGCCTTGTTCGCCGCGGTGGGAATCAGCGCCCGGGCGATCGCGGCCTCCCGCTCACCGCTGGCGGTGCGGTCACCGGCGAGCTCGTCCTCGATCTCGTCGGCGCTGGCCGCGCCGAGCGAGGCCAGCGACTGCAGCAGCTGCCAGCGCAGCTCGGTGTCGACGGTGAGGCCGGCCGGGACGCCCTCGCCGGTCAGCCAGCCGCGGAGCCCGGCCAGCTCGGCCGGGGTACGGGCGGCGCCGATGAACGTGCGCGCCCAGC
>DASWMR010000772.1:0-3434 GCA_036399635.1 Actinoplanes sp.
CCTGCTGCGGCCCGGCGGCCGGCTGCTCAGCCAGCAGGTGGGCAGCGACGACCTGGCCGGGCTCAACCTGGCGCTGGGCGCGCCGCCGGCCCATCCCAAAACCTGGAACGCCGACATCGTGGTCGAGACGCTGACCGCCGCCGGCTTGGAGGTCACCGACGTGCGGGAGGAGAAGCCCGCGGTCACCTTCGGTGACGTCGGCGAGGTCGTCCGGCAACTGCGCGACCTCCCCTGGCAGATCCGCGACTTCACCCCGCAGCGGTACGCCGACTCGCTGAACCGCCTCGACTCCCTCATCCGCCTGCACGGCGGCTTCACCGTCACCGCCCATCGTTTTCTGGTTGAAGCCGTTCGTCCCTAGTCACCGGTTCTCCTGTCCCCCCGAAAGAAGATCAGCTATGCGTTCGCTGGTTCTCGCCGTCGCCCAACCCCCCGTCATCCCTCTCGACGTCGCGCGGAACGCGGTGACCCACGCTGCCGTGGTGCGCGCCTCCGCCGCCCGGGTGGTGGTCTTCCCGGAGCTGTCGCTCACCGGGTACGAGCTGGACGCCCCATTGCTGACCGAGAACGACCCCCGGCTGGAACCCCTGATCGCGGCGTGCGCCGCCACCGACACGATCGCGCTGGCCGGGGCGCCGGTCGACGGCCCGTCCATCGCGACGCTGGTGATCGACCGGGGCGGTGCCCGGGTCGCCTACCGCAAGCAGAACCCGCACCACACCGAGGCGCGTTTCGTGCCAGGCCCCGGCCCCGAGGTGCTGGAGGTCGACGGCTGGCGGCTCGGCCTGGCAATCTGCCGGGACGTCCGCCTCCCCGACCATGCGGCAACCCTCGCCGTGCGCGGCATCGACGCCTACGTCGCCGGGGTCGTCGACGATCCGGCCGCCGCGACCGACCTCGCCGACCGGGCCCGGCACATCAGCACGACGCACGGCGTCTGGGTGGCCTTCTCATCGTTCGCCGGCCCGACCGGCGACCCCTATCCGGCAACGGCCGGCCGCTCAGGCATCTGGACGCCCACCGGCCGGGTGGCGGCCCGGGCCGGCGCCGCACCGGGCGAGATCGCCCGAGCCACCCTCTTCGCCGAACGCCTGGCCCACCTCTAAACCGCATCTGACGGATCATGGTCGGGCTCTGTCGGCATGGCGCGGAGCCAGATCATGATCGAGCCGCTTGTTCCTGCGTGGCCACCTGTCAGGAACAGGGCTGCCACTTGAGGTGGAAGGTGTTGGGTACGACACCATCGGTGGAGTCCATCGCAACGTAGTCCGTTGCCGCTCCGGCGGATTTGCTCGTCACACTCAGCGTGCTGTCGAGATCCAGCACGTGAGAACCGGTGCACTTGCCAGTCACCAGGCCACCCGCGGCCGCGTCGGTAGTCTGCCAGCCGTCGGAAAACGGCCCGGCCAGCTGGAACGCCGCCGACTCGAGGTGCGTCGCGCCGTGGAAGCCGTACGTGGCCGCCAACTGCAGAGCCGACCCCGCCGCCAGCTCCGCGAACCCGCGATAGTCGACCGAGGTGATCGTCGGCGCGTATCCGGCCACCGGGTCGATCTTCAGATTGACCCGGCAGTTCTTGCTGACGGTCTTCGTGGAACCGGCAGCCGGCACGATGTAGGCGCTGTAGATGATGGTGAGGGCGGTGCGATCGAGGGAGAGCCCGGCCGTCGCGGTATTCGGACGGCACCCCGATCCGGTGACGTTCAGCACGGTGATGCCGGGTGCCGCGGCCGCCTTTGCCGTGCCGGCAGAGGCGGCCGGCTGGGGCGCCACCAGGGCGGACGCGATGGCAAGTATGTGAAGCAAATGCATCTAGGTATCCAGAAATATCGATGTTTGACGATGTTGCTTCATCCTGCCACGGATCTTCCGGCCGCGAGACAGCCAACCAGGTAGGCGCGGGCTTCAACGCGCTGCTGCTATGTATCCCGGCCGTCGAGGGCGGCCGCGGCGGCGAGCATCTCCGCGCCGTGGCCGACCTCGCCGTCGGTTGCCGCCCACCCCAGCCCTTCCGCCACCTTTCGGCTCGGCTCGGCTCGGCTCGGTGGCGTCTTGCCGGGCTCAGTCGATGAAGGCGCCGCAGGTCAGGTTGAGCTGAGTGCCGGTCATGCTGGCCGCCAGGTCGGAGGCGGCGAAGACCGCGACGTTGCCCACGTCGGCCAGCGTCGCGGTCCGGCCCAACACGGCCGGCTCAGCCAGGTCCGCGGCGAGTTCGTCGCGCCCGGGAAGATCGGCCGGCAGCGACTCGGCAATCCCGGCCGATTGCAGCGTGACCACCCGGATGCCGAACTGCCCGAGCTCACCGGCCAACTGCCGTCGCATCGCCTCGACCGCGACGAACCCGGTGACCAGGCCGCCCAACCGATACTTCCGGTGAATCGACCGGTCGCCGTCCCCGCCGAAGAACAGGATCACCCCGGACCGCCGCGGAATCATGTGCCGGGCCGCAGCCCGCGAGGTGAGAAACCGAGACCGTACGGGCAGTGTGACCGGCGCCAGATAATCGTCAACTGACATCTCCACCATCGGCGTGCCCTGCACGTCATAGGTTGCGGTCACGTTCACCGAGATGTCGATCGTGCCGACCGCGTCGGCGTGCGCATCGACCGCGGCCTCGTCCATCGCGTCGACGACGGCGGTCTCCGCACGCCCACCGGCCGAGCGGATTTCGTCAGCCACCTTGTCCAGCGTCGCGAGTGTGCGCCCGGTCAGGTGCACCCGCGCACCCTCCGCGGCGAAGGCCTTCCCGATCGCCCCACCGACCGCACCACCCGCGCCATAAATGATCGCGTTCCTGCCGTCGAGTAACATCGCCCGCTCCCGTCTCCTAGCCAGCAGTCTCTCTAGTAGGACCCGACCCAAGGCCGAAACTCATCGCAGTCGAGCCAACCCGGCGAATCTTCGGTCACCACCGCGTCCCTCCTGACCGATATCGTGGATTTGCCGGCCTCCCGCGCCGCCCGCGGCGAAGTGATCGACCCCCCGCGGCCGCGGGCCTCCTCGTTGGTCGAGGTCGCCGGCCTGGTGCACCCGGCGTTCCGGGTTGAGATCGAAGCAATCGCCACGCCGTCGCACTGACAGAATCGTCTCTCAATTGACTCTTTCAGGGGAATGGTTCGCCAAGTTGCCTGCCCCGTTAGGGTAAATCGACCGGGATTGCGTGATCGACGTGGCGGAATATTCGAGCCCGGTGCCCGCAGGCCGACGTTTCGGCGGCCAGTTGATCTCGACGTGGATGGAGCGCGTGCCGCGGCCCTGGTATGCGTCGCGTTTCCCCAGGGCAGGGCACCGCCGAGGAGCTGATTCGCGCGGCTCAATCTCCCAAAAGGTGACGCTTCGATCCTTTCCTGTCACCCGTCCGAATTAGCCGAAATGGTGACAGTCGATTGCCGCCCGTCCGGGATAGGGCACACGGAAGCCCGATCGCCCGAGCC
>DASWMR010000773.1:0-4162 GCA_036399635.1 Actinoplanes sp.
CTTTGCCAGCCGTCCGCGGTCGGCGCACGCTGTGTGCATGAGCGACGAACAAGCGTGGGACGCGCGGTACGCCGAGAGCGACCGCATCTGGAGCGGCAATCCGAACGTGGCCCTGGTGGCCGAGGTGGCTGGCCTGACCCCCGGCCGCGTCCTGGACCTGGGCTGCGGCGAGGGCGCCGACGCCGTGTGGCTGGCGAAGCAGGGCTGGCAGGTGACCGCCGTGGACATCTCCGGGGTGGCGCTGAGCCGGGCGGCCGAGCACGCCGCCGAGGCCGGCGTGGCGGTCGACTTCCAGCAGCACAACCTGGAGCAGACCTTCCCGGCAGGCGAGTTCGACCTGATCAGCGCGCAGTTCCTGCACTTCTGGGGCGAATTCGATCGGGAGAAGATCCTGCGGAAGGCCGCCGACGCGGTCGCACCGGGCGGCCTCCTGCTGATCGAGGGCCACATGGACCACGGCCCGTTCCACCACGGCGAGCACGAGGTGCACTTCCCGACCCCGGACGAGGTGATCGCCGCCCTCGACCTGGACGACTCATGGGAAGTGCTGACCCGCACGGTCCACCCCCGCGAGCAGACCGGCCCGGAGGGCGACCAGGTCACCCGGACCGACGCGACGGTGAAGCTGCGCCGCCGAGCGTGATCCTGCGGTTTCCCGCAATGGTCAGACCGGTACCAGCGTCCACTGCACCGCGCCGGCGGCGTCGCGCCAGACGCGCACGCCGTCCGTCGGCACCGCCGCGAAGTCCCGGCCGAAGCGGAGCGTGCGCACGGCGTCGTCCACACCCGAGGCCGAGAGCAGCAGGTAGCGGGCCCGGTGGCCGGCCGGATCGGCGACGACGGCGGGGAAGTCGCGGTCCGGCGTGATGACGAACTGGCGGGGGTGGTTGCTGGCCAGCACCAGTTCGAAGGCGTACTGGGCGTCGGTGACCACCGCCCCGTCGGGCAGGTCCATCGCGTCCAGATCGGCCGCCACCCGCTCGTGGAACCGGGCCTGGCGCTGCCGCCCCTCGGCACCGGCCGTGGTGGCCCAGTCAGTCTCGCCGCGGGCGAGCCGGGGCCGGTCGAGCACCAGCAGGGTGGCCGGGATCGCCATGACCGCCATGGTCAGGGCGGCGGCCACGTTCACCTGCCGCCGGTGCACGGACAGGTGCGCCGCCACGTGACCGGCCAGCAACACGCCCAGCGGCACCACGGTGATGTTGAAGCGCAGCCAGCCGAAGGAGGTCCCGGACAGGAACGCCAGCCCGTCGAAGGCCAGCACCGAGCCGAGCACGGCGATCGGCGCGAGCGCGGTCAGCCGCTGCCGTTGCCAGCACACGACCATCGCGAAGACGGCCAGGACCAGGGCGAACGGCGAGAGCCCGAGCAACTGCTCCAGCCAGTACGCGGTACGCCCGCCCAGGTCGCCGCCGGTGGCCGAGGCGATGTCCGTGGCCGAGTTCTTCACCTGCGTCGAGTTACCGTACTGCGAGGAGAACGTCGCGAACCACTGATTGACGATCACCTTGCCGGCCAGCGCCCAGAGCGCCACCGCGAGGAACGGCGGCAGTCCGACAAGCACGGCGTCCGCCCGGGCCAGAGCCCACTGCCGGGTACGCCACCAGGTGACTCCGGCCACCACCACGGTGACCGCGGCGGCCGGTGCGAGCGCCTCGTAGCGGGCGCCGTACGCCAGCGCGAGCGCGAGACCGAGCGGCACCAGCTGTTCGACCCGGTTCTCGGCCAGCCAGCGGTGCATCGACCGCACCGCGAGCATGAGCAGGAACAGGAAGAGCGCCTCACTCATGCCGTTGCCGCCGTAGATGAGGATCAGCGGGTGCAGCGCGAGCGCCGCGGTGAGCACGAGCCGCGGAACCCGGCCGAGCCCGATGCGGCGCAGCACGTCGTGCGCCACCGCCACGGTCGCGATCGTCATGACTGCCGAGACGAGCGGCGCGAGCGGCGACTGGTTACTGATCAGCCCCGGGATGATCTGGCCGAGCGGCAGGAACGGCAGGAAGATCAACGATGGCAGCGGGTTCCACACGAAACCGATCGCCGCGAGGTGCGGGTCGCGGCTGTAGAGCACATAGTAGGCGTTGGCGACCCGGCTTACCGCGTCGCCGGGCAGCACCTGGTGGTGCCAGAACCAGTAGGCAGCCGCCAGATAGATCACCGCCGCGGCGATCACAACCAGGCGGCGCTCGGAGAGCCGGCCCGTCCGGGCGGTCGGCGCGGCCGCTGTGTCAGTCGACACTGGCCACCGCTGGATGGGGCAGGTGCAGTCCGTGCGTGGTCTTCTCCCAGTACGAGGGGTTGAAGACCAGTTGCCAGGCCGCCTTCGCGCCGGCGAGGCTCATCATCGCCCAGTAGGCGGGGGACAGCAGGGCCGTGCCGAGCAGGTCGGGCCGGTCCATCGTGCGCACCGACAGCACGTTCAGATAGATCACCGTGGCGTTGCCGAAGATCAGGCAGAACAGCCCGACGTAGTAGTACGGCGGGATGAAGATCTCTTCCAGTACGGCCGGCTGGTCGAGGAACCACAGCACGGTGGTCGCCCACAGCACCGCGTTGAGCACCGCCGCGAGCGGGGTGCCGCCGACGAAGAGGTTGAGGCAGAGGACCCCGCGCCAGCCGAGTTGGCGGAACGTGGCGCGAGGTTGCCGCACGTGCACCAGCCAGGTCATCAGATAGCCCTTGTACCAGCGGCTGCGCTGTTTGGTCCAGTTGATGAAGTCGGAGTTGGCCTCCTCGAGCGTGACCGACTGGAGCACACCGACCCGGTAACCGGCGCGGGCCAGGCGGATGCCCAGGTCCGCGTCCTCGGTGACGTTGTACGGGTCCCAGGCGCCGAGCTCGCGCAACTCCCGGGCGCGAAAGTGGTTGCTCGTGCCGCCCAACGGGATCGGCATCTTCAGGGCCACCAGACCGGGCAGCAGCGAGCGGAACCACGTCGCGTACTCCAGCGTGAACCATTTGGTGATCCGGTTCTGCTCCACGTTGAAATAGCCCAGCTCGGCCTGGAGACAGACGAACGACGAGCCGAGCCGGCACAGAGCCACCACGGCCCGCCGGAGCTGGAGCGGATCGGGGATGTCCTCGGCGTCGTAGATGGTCACGAACTCGCCGGTGGCCCGCTCGAGGCCGACGTTGCAGGCCTTGGGCTTGGTACGCGGATGCGAGCCGGGCACGATCACGATCTGTACGTGACTCTCCGGCACCGCCGCCTCGGCTGCCTCGATCGTCTCCCGGTCGTCCTGTTCGAGCAGCAGGAACACCTCGAGTTTGTCCCTCGGGTAGTCCAGCGCGCCCAGATGCGTCATCAGCTGACCGATCACGTTCGGTTCCCGGTACGCCGGCACCAGCACCGTGTAGACGGGCAGCTCGCCGTCGGGTATCGCGCGGGCCTCCTCATCGGACACCTGCACCTGGTTCTCGCCCCGCGCAGCGGCGTAGACCAGTACCACCCGGAAGGCGAGGGCGGCACCGTACGCGAGAGTCACGATCGCCACGAGGATCTGGAGGATCAGCATGGGTTGCCAAGCTGCGACCACCAGCAGCACCGCGAGCCCCACGACCAACCCGGTCCGTTGCGGCCTGGTCAACACCACCTGCGCCGAATGCGCCGGCCATCGGTTGCGAAGTTCGGTCATCGCTGTCTCCCCGTCGCGGCCGCCGGCGTGCCGGTTGCCGGTTGCCAATCCACTGTCGCTTGCGTCCAAAACCCGAGCACCACCGCAACCGCGGTCAGTCCGAGCAGCGCGAACCTGGCCCTGGGCAGGTAGAGCCGGGCCCGTGCGGGGGAGCGGAACGGCTTGCCGGCTGTCCACCGGTTGACCACGGTCACCACCGCGCCGGCCAGCAGCAGGTCGGTCAGCACCGGCAATTGGGCGATCCGGAACGCCTCGGTGCCGAATCCGCGCCCGATCAGCCCGGCGGCGGCCACCGCGCCGACCGCAACCGCGATCAGCACCGTCGCCCCGGCCGCCATGCGGGTGAGAGCCACCGGCCGGAAGCCGGACACGGCGAGCGCGCAGAGCACCAGGCAGAGCACCCCGCCGACAAGTGCCTGGCCGGGAAGTTGCTCGAGTGGGAGGGCGCCCGGCCCGGCGGTCGGGCGGCCCAGCACGTCGAGGACCGAGCGCAACCCGCCGTCGGCCACCTCGTGCAGCCGGGCGGG
>DASWMR010000774.1:0-4440 GCA_036399635.1 Actinoplanes sp.
CTCGGCACGAACACGAAGATGTTCTGCGGCTGCCCGACCGAGTTCGGCGCGGAGCCCAACACCCAGGTGTGCCCGGTGTGCCTGGCGCTGCCGGGTGCGCTGCCGGTGTCCAACCGGGCCGCCATCGAGGCCACCATCCGGATCGGCCTCGCGCTGAACTGCGGCATCGCCCCCTGGTGCCGGATGGCCCGGAAGAACTACTTCTACCCCGACATGCCAAAGAACTTCCAGACCTCGCAGTACGACGAGCCGCTCTGCACCGAGGGCTACGTGGACGTCGACGTCGACGGCAAGCAGTACCGCATCGGCATCGAGCGGGTGCACCTCGAGGAAGACACCGGCAAGTCCCTGCACGTGGGCGGCGCGACCGGTCGCATCCACGGCGCCACCGAGTCGCTGGTCGACTACAACCGGGCCGGCATCCCGCTCGTCGAGATCGTCACCAAGCCGGTGCCCGGGCTCGGCGCGCTCGCCCCCGAGGTCGCCAAGGCATACGTCGCCGAGCTGCGCGACATCATCCGCTCGCTCGGCGTCTCCGACGTGCGGATGGAGCAGGGTTCGCTGCGCTGCGACGTGAACACCTCGCTCAACAAGCCCGGCGAGGAGTGGGGCACCCGCACCGAAACCAAGAACGTGAACTCGCTGCGCTCGGTCGAGCGGGCCGTCCGCTCCGAGATCATCCGCCAGGCCGCCCTGCTCACCGAGGGCACCCGCATCTTCCAGGAGACCCGGCACTTCCAGGAGACCACCGGCGACACCCGCCCGGGCCGCTCCAAGGAGACCGCGACCGACTACCGCTACTTCCCCGAGCCCGACCTGGTGCCGATCGCGCCCGACCCCGCGTGGGTCGCCGAACTGAAGGCCGCGCTGCCGGAAAAGCCCAGCGTGAAGCGCGCCCGCCTGCGCGACGACTGGGGCATCAGCGCAACCGACATGCAGTCGGTGGCGAACGCCGGCGCCGTCGAACTGATCGAGGAGACCATTGCCGCCGGCGCCAGCCCTGCCGGCGCCCGCAAGTGGTGGATGGGCGAGCTGGCCCGCCGCGCCAACGAGACCGGCGTCGATCTCTCCGCGGTCGGCGCCACCCCCGCCCAGGTCGCCGCCCTGCAGAAGCTGGTCGACGCCGGCAAGCTCAACGACAAGCTGGCCCGCGCGGTCCTCGAGGGCGTGGTGGCCGGCGAGGGCGACCCGGCCGAGGTGATGGCCGCCCGAGGCCTGGGCGTGGTCTCCGACACCGGCGCACTCACCACCGCGGTCGACGAGGCCATCGCCGCAAACCCCGACATCGCCGCCAAAATCCGCGACGGCAAGCTGGCCGCGGCCGGCGCCCTGGTCGGCGCAGTCATGAAGACCACCCGGGGCCAGGCCGACGCCAAGTCCGTCCGAGACCTGATCCTGCAGCGCCTCGGCGTCTCCTGACCCACGCCTCCCAGAGGGACCGAAGGAAGGTCCGTGACTCGGCTGGGGGTCAGCGACTTGGCTGGGCGGACAGGGAGGCTGATGCGGACGGCGCTGGTGGTTCCTCCATGTTGGCGCCGACCACGTTGCGCTGCATCTCTACGTTGGATTGGCCGGTGCCGCCCAGCTGGATGTCGTCGTATGCCTTCAGCACATGGTTTTCGTCGAAGTAGAGGACTGACAGGCTCAACGGCGTCGGCTCCTCGCGCTCCAAGCCGCGCAGGCCGGCGCCGCCGGTCGAGCCTTCCACCATCAGCGTGGTCCGCATGGGCACTCCAGCCGGGCCGGCGGAGGGCGCCGGGGTGCCGGGTAGCGACACGCTGGAGGGCGAGACGCTGGGGGCAGCAGCGCGGGGGGCTGAAGCGCTGGGGGCTGAAGCGCTCGGGGCTGAAGCGCTCGGGGCAGAGGCGCTCGGGGCAGAGGCGCTGGGGGCAGAGGCGCTGGGGGCCGGGGCGGCCGGCAGGGTGCGCACGTCGCGGCGGTGCAGGTGGCCGGCCAGCACCAGGGGGACCACGCCGGAGAGCGGCGGCGCCATTGCCGGGTCGTGTACCAGGGCTATGTCGACCGGCTTGGGTGACTGGCGGATCGTGTCGGTCAGGCGCTGGCCGCTGATGAACAACGGGGAGAGCAGCGGGTCGTTGGCGGCGGGGGTCTCGCTCTTGTCGGGGGTGAACTCGGGGTCGCCGATGCCGGCGATGGTGAGGCCGTTCACTGTCGTGATCTTGTTGTCCAGGACTACGGCGTTGCGCTGGCGGGCGACCGCGGCCTGGATCGCCATCGAGTCGTGGTTGCCGCGCACGTAGATGTACGGGACGCCGATCGACGCGATTGACCCGGCATAGCTGGTCTCGGCGGCGCTGCCCCAGTCGACCATGTCGCCGGTGTCGATCACTGCGTCGATGTCGAAGGTCTCCACCACGGTGCGGATCAGGCCCCACGCCCCGGGGTTCAGGTGCAGGTCGGAGACGTGCAGGAGGCGGGTGGTGTTAGCGGCCGGCTCGTAGCTGGGCAGCGCCGACACCGTGGTGTAGAGGCGGCTCACGTTGCTGACGATCTGCTGCAACTGGTCGGCGTACCGCCCATAGTTGTCCGCGATCCGGCGCGCGTCACCGACCACCGCGGGCGCGTTGACCAGCAGACCCTCGTACCGGGGCTCTTCGATTGAGCTTGGCCGCAGGGTCCCGGCGGCTAGGCCGAGGCTCGCCGCGGTCGCCGCCAGCGCGGTCAAGCCGGAGGCGGCCACCCGCCGGAGGTTGCGGAAGATCAGCGCGGACAGCACGAGGGCGCTGATCACTGCGATGCCGAGCGTGCGTACGCCGAGCCGGATCACCCCGCTGCGGACGTCCTCGACCGCGTTCTCGCCGGCTCTGCTGATCGCGCCGGGGTTGTCGATCAGGGCTTCGGTACGGGTCTGGTCGAGCGAGCCGAGGTTGACGTTGAGGTGAATCGGGCCGTCGTGGCTCTTCAGGTGTAGCGAGCCGAGCGGCGGGATGTCGATCTCGGTACCGCCCAGGAAGGACGGGGTGATCGACATCTGGGCGCGGAACGGGCCCACGTTCAGCCCCGCATGCGCGAACAGCATGGTGCCGATGATCACGCCGACGACGCTGACCAGCGCGACCGCCGCACCGACCCGGAATCGGCCGGTCCACCGGCTGCGGTAGGCCCGGCCACTCAGCGTGGCCATCCGGCGCGCGAAACCGCGGATCGCAGCGAGGCCGCGGATGGAAGCGGGGCGGATCGAAGCGAGGCGGATCGAGGCGACGCCGCGCAGCACCGGGAAGCCGCCGATCAAAGACAGGTAGCGACGCACCACAGACCAGCGGTGCGCCCACGCTGCGGAGGAGGTCATCAACGGCTCACCTGCCCTCATGCACCCGTCACCAAACCGTCACGACCGCCCGGCGCCGCCGTCCGAGAAGACCAGCCGGATGAGCCGATCGTCGTCCGGGCCGGGGTCGCCGGCCTCCTCCTGGTTGGAGGTACTCACCCATAGTGACCCGTCCGGAGCGGCCACCACGGCGCGCAACCGCCCGTACTCACCCGTCAGCGCCGACTGCGGGGTGCCCAGGAGCGTGCCGTTGCCGGTGACGTTCAGCAGGTAGACCCGTTTGCCGAGCAGGCAGGCGGTCGCCAGGGTCTGCTCGAGCACCGCCACGCCCGAGCAGGACGACTCCGCTTCCGGCCAGCTGACCAGCGGATTCGCCAGCTTCGCGTCGGTGCCGGGGCCGTCCGCCTTGGGCCAGCCGTAGTTCTTCCCCTTGGTGATCACGTTCAGTTCGCCGGACTTCCGCTGACCGTTCTCCGCGGCGTACATCCGCTTTTGCTTGTCCCAGGCGATGCCCTGCACGTTGCGGTGGCCGGACGACCAGACCAGGGAGTTTCCGGTGGCCGGCTTCCCGGCCGTGGTCATCCGCAGGATCTTGCCGCCGAGGCTCTTCGGGTCCGGCGCCTGGGTGCCGCCGTTCGTGCCGTCGCCGGTGCCGGCGTAGAGGAAGCCGTCCGGGCCGAACGCGAGCGCGCCGCCGTTGGTGGCGGGGGAGCGGGGGAGGCCGGTGACGATCGGCTGGATCTTGCTGCCGAGCTGCAGCTTGCCGATCCGGTTGTCGCTGGCCGTCGAGTAGTAGACGAAGATCGTCTTGTCCGAGGCGTATTTCGGGGAGACCGCGATGCCGAGCAGCCCGCCGTCGCCGGACGCCTGCACCTCGGCGAGTCGCTGCGCCTCGGTGACGACGAGTCCGTTCGTGTCGGACTCCGGGCCGACCTTCAGGATGCGGCCGGTGTCGCGCTCGGTGACCAGCGCCGCGCCGTCCGGCAGGAAGGCTATCCCCCACGGGATTTCCAGGCGTTTCGCCAGCACGGTCACCGCGACCTGCTGATCGGCGCCCGGGTCACCGCCGGAGGGCAGGATCGCGGAGGGCTTCGGCAGGTTCGGCGGCTCGCCCTGCTGGTCCGGATCGGGCGGGCCGAAGCTGCACGCCG
>DASWMR010000775.1:0-3318 GCA_036399635.1 Actinoplanes sp.
CGCTCCCGAACCGTGCCGGAACGCTCGGAGTGCGGGGTCAGCAGGTGCACCCGGCCCCAGTCGTTGACCGCCTGCCGGGCCCGCCAGTACAGCGACGCGTACAGGATCTCATTGCCGCGTTTGACCGCGACTGCGCCGGCGGTCTCGTCGGTGAAGACGAAGTCGGGCTGGTCCCATCCGCCGGGCAGCCGGTACCGCGACGCCGGGAGCCCGGTGAAGGCCGGCAGATCGCGGCTGATCAGGTGGAAGGCGTTCAGGCCGACCCTGCGGTTGGTGTTGCTGACCAGGAGGTCGAGTTGGGGTGCCAGCTGGCCGTCGGTCACCATCTGCTGTGCCCAACCGGTGAGCTGCGCATCTTTCAGTACCGCGACCGCCTCCAGCGGGTGCCCGTCCCAGGCGGTGCGCTGGGCGTAAACCGCGTCGCCCGGGTAGTGCTCGTTGCGCCAGCCGATCACCTGCTCGAGGCGCATGACGTGGTTGCCGTCCTCGTCGACACCGGGGTGCCGGAACCAACCGCGCGTCTTGATGATCTTCAGGATCTGTGCCCGCAGCGCAGAGTCGTCGTCGCCGTCGGGTCCGACCGTGACGGACTCGTACATGGCGATCAGCCAGTCGGTGACCTCGCCGTACGTGCCCACGTAGCCGAGCTCGCGGGTGAGTCCCTTCGGTGTGACGACCCGGTAGTCGCGCCCGAGGGGCCAGCTCGCGGTGCCGTCCGCGTTCTCGGGTCCGCGCAGCGGTTCGAGCCCGACGCTCTCGTGCAGCCAACGGCGTGCCTGCGCCTCCGGCCAGGCGTCGGCCGCAGAGAGCAGCCGCAACCCCCGGTTGGCCTGGTAGAGGCCGATCGCGCAGATCTGGACCTGATTGGTGTAGTGCCGCTGGTGCTGGCGCCAGTAGTCGCGGCTGGCCAGCAGCATCTGCCGGTAGGCGTCGCGCCGCACCGGCAGGTCCGGGATGACCGGCGGCTGGGCGCCGTCGAGCAACTCGATCGCGACGTCGTCGAACCATGCGGTGCCACTGCTCTCGACCCGCAGGTCGATGCGCACCTGGGTGGCGTTCGCCGGGGTCGTCAGCTCGGCGGTGATCTGCGCCCAATCGTTCGTGCCGGCGGGGGCGTAGAACTTCTGGTCGCCCTGCGCGATCTGGCCCGCCGAGTCGTAGAAGATGACGTCGAGGTACGCCCCGGGTGCGGTGACGTTCTCGGTCCGGCACCACACGCTGTAGCGGTGCGGCCCGGTTCCGATCAGGACCCGGCTGTTGGCCATGTTCAGACCGACCGCGGAGTCGGCATCTGCGGTGATCCGGACCGAGCCGGTGCCGTCGTGGTGCACCTCGGTGTCGCCCACGACGGTGCCGGAGCCCCGCCAGGTGTACGAGGACCAGCCGGCGACACCGACCTCGAAGCCGGGGTTCGGCAGCTCCGTCAGTCCCGGTGTGACGGTCTTGTCCAGCTCGTCCTGCAGGTCTTCCCAGAGCGTGCAGAGCGCCAGGCCGACCCGGCCGAAACCCTGCCACTGCTGATCGGAGGCGGTCAGCACCGCCGAGCTGGCCTGCCAGGCCAGATAGCGGCCGTCGATCGCCTGGCAGACCCGGGAGAGGGCGCGGGGGTTCCGGTACGCCGGGCTGTCGACCCAGTGGTAACCCTCGGCCAGGGTCATCCATCCCCAGGCGTCGAGAGTCTGTGGGTTGATCGTGTAGAGCAGCGCGTTCTGGTCGTCGAGCACTCGCTGCCGGATCCGGGCCACCATGGCGGCGTCGTTGTTCGGCCGCGTCGTCGGCACCGGGGAGCGCCCGAAGTCGTCGCCCGCCGCCGGCTCGAAGTACGGCGCCGAGTGCGTGTATGCGCGGTACAAGCCGCGCGACGGAGTGGTCATCGGGGAGAAGAAGTTGGTGGGGCCGCCGTACGCGTAGATCCGGCCCATCGCCCGGATCTCGATCTCCAGGGTTTTCCGGCCCGCCGTGAGGGACTCCGGCAGCGGCAGCGTGTGCAGGTAGAACCCGCCGATGCGGCGCGGGTGCTGGCTCATCTGATCCACGTTGTCCACGGCGCCCTGGTCGATCCAGCCCATCGCCTTGCCGTCCAGGAACACGTGGATCCGCCACTCGTGGCTGGCGTCCGCGAACTCCTCGCCGAACAGTTTCACCGACAGGTAGGTCGTACCGGTGGGGGCCACCGCGAGCGTGAAGGTCACTGACCCGCCCCACCATTGCGCCGGGTTGCGCGGGTTCAGCACGCGCGCTGCCTGTCCCAGCCCGCCGGCGACCACCTCCGACAGATCGGCGCGCAGCGCGTGCGCGGTTTCCGACGCCGCGTCGCCGAACACCACGGAATCGAGCAGCCGGTCGGCGCCGGCCGCCGGCTTTACCGCAGCCGTGGTCCGGTCGGCACCGCGCGGCGAGGCGAATGAGGGTCGGGGCTGACCGGCGAGGGCCAGGCCGGCGGCGCCAGTCGCGGTCAGCGCGGTACGTCGGCTCACCTGCATAATCGCGGACTCCTTCGAGGGCGGCGAGAGATATGCATCATAGAAAACGTTCTCTTGAAGCTAGGGCCCGAGAGCCGTCCCTGACAAGCCCCCTGTTACAACCAAGTTGCGAACTCAGTCCAGTTTCCAGCAAAAATAGGCCTTGAACGCTTGCTGGGTGGCCCTCTTGACCGTTAGACGCTCCCGCTCTTACGGTAGAGAACGTTCTCTTTGTGTTTCTCGATCAGGAGGTCAGCCCGTGACTCACCGCCCACCGGCGATGTTCGCGATGAGCCCGGAGCACCTGCCGATGCTTTTCCCAGCGCCGCTGCTCGAACGCATCGCCCAGTTCGTCGACATCGACGCGGATCTCGCCGTCGAGCGCTTCGATGATCCCCGGGCCGCGGGACTCATCGCCGGGCTCGAGGTGCTGATCACCGGCTGGGGCAGCCCCCGGCTCGATGAGACGTTCCTCGCGGCGGCGCCTAGACTCCGCGCGGTGCTGCACACCGCCGGCAGCGTGAAGTCACTCGTCACACCGCACACGTGGGCGCACGGCGTCACCGTCTGCTCGGCCGCCGAGGCGAACGCCGTCCCCGTCGCCGAGTTCACCGTGGGCATGGTCCTGCTAGCCGGCAAGGGCGCCTTCGAGCTACGCGAACGGTACCGGCGGGCTCGCGGATTCACGGTCTCCGAAGTGGCGCCGCACGTCGGGAACTACGGCCGCCGGGTCGGCGTGATCGGCGCTTCCCGGGTCGGCCGCCAGGTGCTCAACCAGCTGCGGCGCTACGACTTCGACCTTCGGCTCCACGACCCGTACGCGGATGCTCCACCGGTGCCCAACGTGCCGCTGGCC
>DASWMR010000776.1:0-1741 GCA_036399635.1 Actinoplanes sp.
GAGGGGGGTGCGCCGGATGGGGGGGCGCCGGATGGGGGTGCGCCGGATGGGGGTGCGCCGGATGGGGGTGCGCCGACCCAGGCCCATGCCGGAGGCCCGCCACTCCCGGCCAGGAGCGGCGGGCTCCAATGGAGCACAGTCGACCGCGGAACGACACACGGTGACCGTCGGCGGGGGGTGCCGTACTCGCAGAATAGTCCTCCAGGCGCTGAGCGCAAGGGTTCCGGACTGACAGGAATGCGCTTTCCTCAGCACGTATTGCGGATCATGGCGGTGATCTGCGCTTTCGATGGGAGCGTTCCCATCAATTGACGATCGTTACCGTCCGCTGTTGACCTGACGGGGTCGTCGGGCCTACGGTGCCGCAGGAAAGGCCTTTCCTGAAGGGAGTTCGGAATGCGCCGACGTTCGTTCCTCCGCTTGTCCGCCGGGGTGATCAGTGCCGCGCCGGTCGGTATTGCCGCGTTCTCCGGTTCGCCCGCCTCGGCCGGCCCCACCTCCGCCGGGCCGGTCACCGGGCTAGCCACCACCGACCTCGCCGGCCGCGAGCCGGCCGGCCACGCTCGCGCCGACCTCGTCGTCGCGGCCGACGGCAGCGGCGACTTCGCCGGCATCCAAGCCGCGATCGACGCCGCGCCGACTGGCAACACCGAGCCCTTCGTCATCGCCGTGCGGCCGGGCGTCTACCTCGGCCAGGTGATCGTCCCGGCCGCGAAGCCGTTCCTCGAGCTGCAGGGCCTCGGCCGCGGGCCGGAGGACGTGGTGATCGCCGACGACCGCGCCAACGGCACGCTCCGCCCGGACGGCACCACCTGGGGCACCTCGGGCAGCGCATCGGTCACCGTGGACGGTGCGGACTTCCGGGCCCGCAACCTGACCTTCGCCAACCTCTTCGACGAGGCCGCCCACCCCGAGATCGCCAACCGGCAGGCGGTCGCCATCCTCACCCGGGCCGACCGGCTCGAGTTCGACCGGGTGCGCTTCCTCGGCAATCAGGACACCCTCTACGTCAACAGCAGCGCCGCCGCCGTGATCGCCCGGGCGTACTTCCGGGACTGCTACGTCGAGGGCGATGTGGACTTCATCTTCGGCCGGGCAACCGCGGTCTTCGACCGCTGCCGGATCCACTCACTCGACCGGGCTTCCACTCCAGCCGGGTACGTCACCGCGCCGAGCACCAGCATCACCAATCCGTACGGGTTGCTGTTCAGCCGATGCCGCTTCACCTCGGACGCGCCGGCCGGTTCTGTCTTCCTCGGCCGGCCCTGGCACGCCGGCAACGACCCGGCCGCGATCGGTCAGACGATCATTCGGGATTCGGTGCTCGGCGCGCACATCGGGCCGGTCGCGTGGAGCGACTTCGGGACCTGGCCGTGGCGCGACGCCCGATTCGCCGAGTACCACAACGTCGGCCCCGGCGCGATCGTCTCGGCCGACCGTCCGCAACTGTCGGCCGCCGAAGCGGCCGGCTACACCGTCGCCACCGTCCTGCGTGGCACCGACGGCTGGCAACCGGAGTTCTGCAAATAACCTGCGTCACTCGATCCATTGACGGTGGCGGACACCACATGTGACGGTAGCTTGGCAAGCGCTTTCCTGCACGTCCTGACGGTCCCCACGGCCGTCCTCGAGGAGAAGTCATGCCCGGAGCCGCCACCTCAGTCGTCGCCGTCCTCACCGCCTTCCCTCTCGGGGTGAGCGGCCCGCCGACCGTCCTCGGCGGTGCCGCTCCCCCATCGGT
>DASWMR010000777.1:0-5995 GCA_036399635.1 Actinoplanes sp.
GGATCCGCCGGCGTCGCGCGCCCGGGCGTCGTCGAGCCGGGTGAACCGGTCGAAGACACGCTCCCGGTCCGCGGCCGGAATGCCGGGCCCGTCGTCGGTCACCGTGACCACCGGGTGCCCGCGGTCGGCGGTGACACCGACCCGCACCTGCGAGGTGGCGTGCCGCACCGCGTTGTCCAGCAGGTTCGCCACCACCCGGGCGAGCGCGTCGGGTTCGCCGGTGGCGGTCATCGGCGCCGCCGGGCGCACGTATTCGACGTCGGGATAGCGGGATGCCACATCGCCGACCAGCGCGCCGAGCTCGACCTCTGCCAACGGTGCCGGGACGGACCGCGACGGCGCGCCGTCGTCCGAGCGGGCCAGCAGCAGCAGATCGTCGACCAGCCGGCTGAGCCGATCCACGTCGGTGAGCAGGTCGGTGGCGAGCCCCTGCCAGTCGGTGTCCGGCAGGCGTTGCGCCACCTCGAGCTCGGTGCGCATGTTGGTGAGCGGGCTGCGCAGCTCGTGCGCGGCGTCGGCGACGAACGCGCGCTGCCGGGCGCGGGCCGCGTCGAGCCGATGCAGCATGCCGTTGAGCGTGACGGCGAGCCGGTGCACTTCGTCGTGCGACTCGGGCACCGGCAGCCGACCGGCCCGGGTGCCGCCGGTGATCTCCTCGGCACCGGCCCGCAGCGCGTCCACCGGTTGCAGGGCGGCCCCGAGCACCAGCCATAGCACGACCGCCAGCAGGGTCACCAGCAGCGGGAATGCAATCAACAAGATCAACCGCAGGAGGTGTACGCCCTGACGCAGGTCCTCGGTGGAACGGGCAACCAGGACGCGGATCGGATCGGTCGGTGGCCCGGCGGTGACCATGACCACCCGGGCCGGCCCGTCCAGCCCGATCCGGCTGCCGGGGATCTCGGTAACCGCGCCGTCGGCCAGGCCGCTCAGCTCGTCGCGGTGCAGGATCGGGACCAGCGGGTCGGCTCCCGCCGAGAACGCGGTGACCCGCTGCTGGGCGTCGATCGTCTGCACCTGCAGCCCGACGTTGACCGGAATCGGCCGGCTCAGCGAATTCTGCTCGATCAGCTTGGCGACCCCACGCGCGGTATCCAGCGCTTCAGCATTGACCGCCCGCAGCAGCACGAAGTTGAGCACGCCGACAAGCAACACGCCACCGACCGCCAGCCCCACGGTGAGGGCCAGCACGGACACCAGCAGCAGCCGCCCCCGAAGGCTCAGCTCCCGAGGACGCCGCACTACCCCACCCCCGGCGGATCGACCGGCACCCGCCCAGACCCCCCGGCGGACGACCGCACGACCGGCGACTGCCCTGTCGGCAACCCGGCCGCCCCCACCTCCCCCGACGACTGAGCTGTCGGCGGCTGCGCTGCCGGCGACTGGATCGAAGGCGGCTGCGCTGCCGGCGGCTGGGCTGTCGGCTGGGCTGTCGGCGGCTGGGCTGTCGGCGGGGAGCCGGTTGGGGCTGCCGCGAGCCGGTAGCCGGCTCCGCGGACCGTCTCCAGCCGCTCCCGGCCGATCTTGCGACGGACGTACCCGACGTAGACCTCGACCGCATTCGGCGCGGTCTCGACCGCGGCGTCCCAGACGTGGTCCAGCAACTCGATCTTGCTGACCACCTCCCCCGGGCGGCGCAGCAGGTATTCCAGCAGGGCGAACTCCCGCGCGGTCAGCACCACCTCGGTGCCGGCCACGGTGACCCGCCGTTCCGCCGGGTCGAGCTCGACGTCACCGAAGCTGAGCACCGTGGGCCGCTCGTGTGCACCACGGCGTAGCAGCGCACGCAGCCGGGCGAGCAGCACGACGTACGAGAACGGCTTGGTCAGATAGTCGTCGGCGCCGCAGTCCAGGCCGTCGGCCTGGTCGTACTCCCCGTCCTTGGCCGACAGCATCAGCACCGGCACCCAGTTCCGCTCCGCCCGCAACTGCCGGACCACCCGGTAGCCGCTCAGCCGGGGCAGCATCACGTCCAGCACCATCGCGTCGTAACCGCCGTGCCGGGCCATCTCCAGGCCGTCCAGCCCGTCACCCGCCACGTCGACGGCGAAGCCCTCGGCCTGCAGCCCACGTTGTAGCGCCGCCGCAAGGCGCGCCTCATCCTCCACCACCAGCAACCGCACACCCATACCTTGGCATGCCGAGGGTCACCCCTAGGGGATGCTCTCAGCCGGGTCACAGCGCCCACCGCGCACTCTGGTGTCAAGAAACGGAGGTGGACATCGTGTCCGTGTTCAGGTCCCGGCCGGCGCTTCGCTGGCTCGTACCGTCCGCCGCAGCGGTCGTCGTCATCGGGGGTGGCGCCGCGGCCGGCACGATCGTCGCGAGCGCCGATCCGTCGCTGCCCGACCGCAGTGCGGCCCAGCTGCTCGTGGACGTGCAGAGCGCCAAGGTCGACGGTCTGTCCGGCACCGTGGTGCAGACAGCCGACCTCGGACTGCCCGCGATCGAGGGAATCACCGGCAGCCAAGGTAACGCCGATCTGACCCGCCTCATCGCGGGCAGCAACACCGCCCGCGTCTGGTACGCGGGTGAGGACAAGGTCCGGCTGGCATTGGTGGGCACGCTCGGCGAGACCGACGTGATCCGTAACGGGCCGGACGTGTGGATGTGGAACAGCCGGGCTGCGTCGGCGACGCATCTGAAGATCCCGGCTGGCTCGGCGAAGAAGCCGGCAGCGCTGCCCAGCGGTGTGCCGGCGACCCCGCAGGAAGCGGCCGACCAGGCGCTCGCCGCGATCGACCCAACCACGGTGGTCAGCACGACCGGCGCGGCCAAGGTGGCCGGGCGGGACGCGTACGAATTGGTGCTGAGCCCGCGGGACACCGCGTCGCTGATCGGGCAGGTGCGGCTGGCGATCGACGCGGAGAAACACATTCCGCTGCGGGTCGACGTCTATGCGAAGGGCGCCACCAAGCCCGCGGTGCGGGTCGCGTTCCAGCAGATCAGCTTCACCACGCCGGATGCCGAGCAGTTCGCCTTCAACCCGCCGCCCGGCACGAAGGTGAACGAGGCGGATGCCAAGAGCCTTGAGGAGAACCACAAGGCCGAAATCGAGAAGGCGGCGAAGAGTGCCGAGGCAAGCCAGCCGGCCCTCGCGCAGCAGCCGACGGTGCTCGGCAAGGGGTGGACCACCATCCTCTCCGCCAAGCTGCCGGCCGCCAAGGGCACCGAGAAGGATCAGCTCAGCGGCCTGCTCGACAAGCTGCCCGCGGTGAGCGGCAGCTGGGGCACCGGACACCTGCTGGCCGGCTCGCTGTTCAGCGTGCTGGTGACCGACGACGGCCGGGTCTTCGCCGGCGCCGTCGCCCCCGAGTCGCTGTATCAGGCGGCTGGCAAGTAGGTAGCGGCTGCCGAGTAGGTAGCTGCTGGCAAACAACTTCATCACACCTATAGTTCTAGAACTCTTCGCCGCTTTGTGCAACACTGCGGCGGAGAGTTCTATAACTTTGGAGGGTGTGCTGATGACCGCGACAACCGCACGGACCGCCGAGCCTGCACGAGCCGCTGAGCCTGCACGAGCCGCTGACCCTGCACGAGCCGAGCCTGCACGAGCCGAGCCTGCACGAGCCACCGAGCCGATGATCGAGCCGGTGGCCGGTCGGTTCGGGGAGTTCGGCGGGCGCTATGTCCCCGAGTCCCTCATTCCGGCCTGCGCGGCGATCGAGGCGGCATTCCGCGACGCGCGGGCCGACCCCACCTTCCGGGCCGAGCTCGACGACCTGCTGGCGACCTACGCCGGCCGCCCGACTCCGGTGACCCCGGCCCGCAACCTCTCCGCCGCTCTCGGCATCACCCTGCTGCTCAAGCGGGAGGATCTGGCACACACCGGCTCCCACAAGATCAACAACGTGCTCGGTCAGGCGCTCCTGGCGCGCCGGATGGGCAAGACCCGGGTGATCGCGGAGACCGGCGCCGGCCAGCACGGCGTCGCCACCGCGACCGCGGCCGCCCTGCTCGGGCTGCGCGCGACGGTCTACATGGGCGAGCGAGACATCGCCCGGCAACGGCTCAACGTCTTCCGGATGCACACCCTCGGCGCCGAGGTGATCCCGGTCTCGACCGGCAGCCGGACGCTCAAGGACGCCACCAACGAGGCGATGCGCGCCTGGGTCGCCGACGTCGACGAAGCACATTTCCTGCTCGGCTCGGTCGGCGGCCCGCACCCCTATCCATGGATGGTCCGTGAGTTTCAGCGGGTGATCGGCGACGAGGCCCGGCGACAGACCCCGGCGATCCCCGACGTCGTGGTGGCCTGCATCGGCGGCGGCTCGAACGCGGCCGGCACGTTCGCCGGGTTCGCCGACACCGGCTGCCGGCTGGTGGGCGTGGAGGCCGCCGGCGGCGCAGCGATGACCTCGGGCTCGCCCGGCGTGGTGCACGGCGCCCGCTCGATGGTGCTGCAGGACGCCGACGGCCAGGTCGTCGAGGCCGAGTCGATCGCCGCCGGGCTCGACTATCCGGGCATCGGCCCGGAGCACGCCCACCTCGGCGCCAGCGGTCGCGCCGAGTACTACGCGGTGACCGACGACGAGGTGATCGCCGCGGTCGGCCGGCTCGCCCGCAGCGAGGGCATCATCTGCGCGCTCGAGTCGGCGCACGCGGTGGCCTGGGTGCTCGGTGCGGCCGGCACACCCGCGCTGCCCACCGGCTCGACCGTGCTGCTCACCCTCTCCGGGCGCGGCGACAAGGACATGACGGCGTTGGCCGGGGAGACACGATGAAGACCCTCGTTCCGTACGTCACCGGCGGGGTCACCGCGGACTGGGCAGATTATCTGCTCGCCTTCCAGGAGGCCGGCGCCGACGCGATCGAGGTCGGCCTGCCCTTCTCCGATCCGATGCTCGACGGCATCACCATTCAGCGGGCCGCCGACCAGGCCTTGGCCCGCGGTGTGACTGTCGCATCGATCCTCGATGACCTAGCTCGTGTCCGAGACCGGGTGCACGTGCCGCTGATCGCTTTCGTCTACGCGAATCTCGTCTTCCGGCGTGGCCCGGCGGCCTTCTGCCGGCTTCTTGCGGACGCCGGGATCGGCGGCCTGATCGTGCCCGATCTACCCCTCGACGAGGCGGCCACGGTCCAGATCGCGGCGGCCGAGGTGGGCATCGACCTGATCCTGCTCGCCGCGCCGGTGACGCCGGACGACCGATTGGCCGAGATCGCACGACAGAGCCGCGGCTTCATCTACGCGATCAGCCGGATGGGCACCACCGGGGAGCGCGACGCTTTGGCCGAGTCCGCCGCGTTGCTCGGGGCGCGGATCCGGGCGATTACCGACACGCCGGTGCTGATCGGCTTCGGCGTTGCGGGGCCTGACCAGGCGGAGGCGGCGGGACGCGCCGGGGACGGCGTGGTGATCGGATCGGCGCTGATGCGTAGGGTGCTGGACGGAGCCACGCCGGCCGACCTGCGGGAGGAGGTCGCGGTGTTGCGCGCCGCCGTGGACCGGGCCGACCTGGAGGTTTCCGCTGACCGCACCCCGTACGCCGAAGTACCAGGCCATCGCGGCTGACCTGGACACCAAGATTCGTGGTGGGGAGTTGCCGCCCGGCTCGGCGCTGCCGCCGCAGAAGGAGCTCAGCGCCCATTACGGGGTCACGCTCGCGACGTTGCGCCAGGCGCTGCGCAAGCTGGAGGACGACGGGTTGCTCTCTCAACAGCCGGGCCGCGGCACCTTCGTGGCCGAGCCCCGGGCGGCATACCGTCTCGACTCGCTGCGCGGCTTCGCCGAGGACCTGCGCGCCCAGAACCAGACGGTGAGCACGCAGATTCTTGCGCAAGCAGTCCGCCGGCCGCCGGGTTGGGTGTCGGCCCATCTCGGCGGCGCGGACCGCGCCCTGCGCGTGGAGCGGCTACGGTTGGTCGCCGGGCGCCCGGCCGTGCATCAGCTCTCCTGGGTTCGCCCGAGTGTCGGTGCCGAGGGCTCCACTGCACTCGGCACCATCCTGGCGGCGGTGGATCTGAGCGGCACCTCGCTGTACGCGGTACTCGC
>DASWMR010000778.1:0-4961 GCA_036399635.1 Actinoplanes sp.
TCCTCGGTGTAGACGTCCATCGTGGGTTGCACCTGGTCGAGCACGGTAGGGCCGACGAAGAAGCCGCCCTCGTGGCCGGGCACCGTCCAGCCGCGCCCGTCGACCAGGAGCTTGGCGCCCTGCCGCTCGCCCGAGCCGATCAGCCCTTCGATCCGCTGCTTGGCCGCGGCGGTGACCACCGGGCCCATCTCGCTCTTCGGGTCGCGGCCCGGACCGACCACCACCTCGCCGGCCATCCGAGACACCCGGTCCAGCAGCGCGTCGCCGGCCGAGCCCACTGCAACCGCCGCCGAGATCGCCATGCAGCGTTCCCCGGCCGAGCCGAACGCGGCCGCGGCGAGATGCCCGGCCGCATAGTCGAGGTCGGCGTCCGGCAGCACGATCGCGTGGTTCTTGGCGCCACCCAGCGCCTGCACCCGCTTGCCGGTCTCGCTGGCCTGCTGGTGGATGTAGCGGGCGATCGGGGTCGAGCCGACGAACGACACGGCCGCGATGTCCGGGTGCCGCAGGATGGTGTCGACCACCTCCTTGTCGCCGTGCACGACGTTGAAAACGCCGTCCGGCAGACCCGCTTCGCGCCACAGCCCGGCCACGTAGTTCGACGCGGACGGATCACGCTCGCTCGGCTTGAGCAGGAAGGTGTTGCCGCAGGCGATCGCCACCGGGTACATCCACATCGGCACCATCGCCGGGAAGTTGAACGGGGTGATGCCGGCGCAGACGCCGAGCGGCTCGCGGAAGCTGAACACGTCGACCCCGGTCGAGGCCTGGTCGGAGTACTCGCCCTTGAGCAACTGCGGGATCCCACAGGCGAACTCGATCACTTCGAGGCCGCGCTGCACCTCGCCGGCGGCGTCCGACAGCACCTTGCCGTGCTCGTCCGAGATGAGCTCGGCGATCTCCTTCACCCGGGCGTTCACCAGCTCGCGGAAGTTGAACATGATCTTCGTGCGGCGGCTGAGCGAGGCCTGGCTCCAGGTTTCGAACGCGGCCCGGGCCGCGGCCACCGCGGCGTCCACGTCGGCACCGGTGCCGAGCACCACCTCGTGCTGCTGCTCCCCCGTTGCCGGGTTGAAGACGGCACCCCGGCGGGCGGATGCTCCTGCGGTAGGCCCCCCGTTGATCCAGTGTTCGATGGTAGACATGCGAGTCCTTAGAGGTAGAGCCGCTGCTCACGCTTGGCGGCCTGATAGGCGGAACGGGCCGCCTGCGTAGAAGACAATTCCGATGTTTCCGAAACCGGCACATCCCACCAGGACTCCGAGGAGGGCACCGGCGACAGCGGGTCCGTCTCGATATGCACCACCGTGGTCCGGTCGGAAGATCGCGCTTGCTTCAGGCCATCGCGAAGATCGGCGATGGTGCGGCAGCGGATGACCAACGCGCCGAGGCTCTCCGCGTTGGCGGCGAGATCGACTGGTAGCACACCGCCGTCGTAGTCACCGTCGCCCGACCGGAACCGGTAACTGGTCCCGAAGCGCTGCGAACCCAACGACTCCGACAACGCCCCGATCGAGGCGAAGCCCTGGTTCTGCACCAGCACCACGATCAATTTGATGCCGTCCGCGACCGCGGTGACGATTTCCTGCGCCATCATCAGGTAGGACCCGTCACCGACCAGGGCGAACACCTCGCGGCTCGGATCGGCCATCTTGATCCCCAACGCCCCGGCGATCTCGAAACCCATGCAGGAGTAGCCGTACTCCACGTGGTACTGCTGCGGATCTCGGGCCCGCCACAGCAGTTGCAGGTCACCGGGCATGCTGCCGGCCGCCTGCACCACCACGTCGCGCTCGCCGCACGCCTCGTTCACCACCCCGATCACCTCGGCCTGGGCGGGGAGGGGTCCATGTCCCATCCGGTACGCGGCGTCGACCGTCGCCTGCCACCTCGCCACCTCTGCCTGGTAGTCCAGCGGGAAGGTGCGCCCGCCGAGCGCGTCGAGAAGCGCGTTGAGCCCGTGTCGGGCGTCCGCCACGATCGGCAGCGCCGACTCCTTCGCCGCGTCGAACGCCGCCACGTTGATGTTCACGAACCGCACCTCGGGGTGCCGGAACGCGGTCCGCGACGCGGTGGTGAAGTCGCTGTACCGGGTGCCCACCCCGATGATCACGTCGGCGTCCCGGGCCAGCCGGTTCGCCACCGGCGTGCCGGTAGAGCCGACCGCGCCGACCGAGTGGGGATGGTCCCAGCGCAGCGCACCCTTGCCGGCCTGGGTGTCGGCCACCGGGATGCCGGTGGCGCGGGCGAACCGGTCGAGCTCGGCGGACGCCTCGGCGTAGCGGACGCCCCCGCCGGCGATCAGCAGCGGCCGTTCCGCGGTGGCGAGCACCGCCGCGGCCCGCTCCACGAAGGACTCCTCGGCCACCGGGCGAGCGACATGCCAGACCCGCTTGGCGAAGAGCGCGTCGGAGAACTCGTACGCCTCGGCCTGAACGTCCTGCGGGAGGCAGACAGTGACCGCACCGGTCTCGGCCGGGTCCGTCAGGACCCGCATCGCGCCGAGCAGCGCGGCCGGCAGCTGCTCGGGGCGCCAGATCCGGTCGAAGAAGCGGGACAGCGGGCGGAACGCGTCGTTGACCGAGACGTCGTAGCCGCGTGGGTCCTCCAGCTCCTGCAGCACCGGCGAGGCGGCCCGGGTGGCGAAGACGTCGGACGGCAGCAGCAGCACCGGCAACCGGTTGACGGTGGCCAGCGCGGCGCCGGTCAGCATGTTCGTCGAGCCCGGTCCGATCGACGCGGTGCAGGCCATCGTCGACAGCCGGTTCCGCATCCGGGCGAACCCGGCCGCCGCGTGCACCATCGCCTGTTCGTTGCGGGCCAGGTGATAGGGCAGATCGGCCTCACCGGTGCGCTGCGCCTGCAGCAGCGCCTGCCCGATCCCGGCGACGTTGCCATGCCCGAAGATGCCGAAGCAGCCGGCGATCGTGCGCTGCTCGACGCCGTCCCGCTCGGTCCACTGGTTGGCCAGGAACCGCACGACTGCCTGGGCGACGGTGAGTCTCACGGACGGGTCCTCTCCTTGGCGGTGGTCAGCGGCAGGCGCGGGTCGACCGGCACGCCGGCCCAGGAGCCGCGCACCCAGCCGTGCCGGGGGTCGTCGCGGACCAGCCACTCGCGCGCACCGGGACCGGCCATCACGTTGAGGTAGTAGAGGTCGTAGCCGGGTGCGGCCATCGACGGGCCGTGCCAGCCGTACGGGATGAGCACGACGTCGCCGGAGCGCACCTCGGCGCAGACGTCGATCGGGCGGTCCGGATGCCCGTACACCCGTTGGAAGGCACATCCCGCCGTGCCGGCCGGCGAGGGCGCCACCTCGAAGTAGTAGATCTCCTCGAGGCAGGACTCGTCGACGTCCGGCTCGTCGTGCTTGTGCGGCGGGTAGGACGACCAGTTGCCGCCCGGGGTCAGCACCTCGCAGGCGATCAGCCGGTCGGCCTCGAACACCTCCGGCGTGCAGAAGTTGTTGACCTGCCGGCTCGCCTGGCCCGCGCCGCGCATCTCCACCGCGACGTCTTCGGCCGCGCCATAGCGGAACGGCAGCCGGCGGGTCGCCCGCGCGGAGGGCAGGGCGAAGCGCCCGCCGTTCGGTGCCCGCACGGTGACCGTGGCGTCGCGCGGGACGTAGGCGAAGTCGGTGACCCGGGAGAACACCGACCGCCGGCCGGTCAGCGTCATCCGCTCGTCGTCGCAGGTGACGTCGCAGCCGCCGGAGAGCGGCAGCACCAGCATCTCGTCGTCGCCGGTGGCGAACCGGGCCCGGGCGCCGATCGGCAGGTCCAGGACGCGCAGCCCGCTGTACCCCCAGCCGGCGTTCTCCGGGGTCACCACCAGGTCGAACGGCTTGTCCGCGGTGCTGCCATGCGGCATCAACGAGTTGACCCGGGTGGTCATAGCAGACCCACCGCCCGGTCGACCGCGTCGCGCACCGTCCCGGCGGCCGGGTAGAGCAGCGACCGCCCGATCACCAGCCCCTGCACGGTCGGCAGGTCCAGCGCCTTGCTCCACTGGGCGTACGCCGCCTCGGCGTCCCCGCCGAGAATGAGCGCGGGCAGCGTGGTCGCCGCCATCACCCGCTCCATGTCGGGCACCACCGGCACCTTGAGCCAGGTGTACGCCGAGGTCGGGCCGAGCCCGGCGGCCACCGAGACCGCCCGGATCATCGACTCGGCGGTCAGCTCGTTGCGCACCCGGCCGGCCACCCGGTGGGAGAGGAACGGCTCCACCATCGCCATCCGCCGCCGGGCCGCGAGCGCGCCGATCGCGTTCCCGCACGCCTGCAGGGTGGCCACCGTGCCGGCGTCCTCCGGGTCGATCCGCAGCAGCATCTTGCCGCCCTCGAAGCCGGCCGCCGCGATGCTGTCCGCGTCGTACGCGGTGAACCGGTCGTCCATCTCGAACGAGGTGCCGGCCAACCCGCCGCGGTTCATCGAGCCGATCACCACCTTGTCGTCGAGCGCGCCGAGCAGCAGCAGGTCCTCGAGGATGTCCGGGGTGCCGAGCACCCCGTTGACGCCCGGCCGGGACAGCGCCACGCTGATCCGGCGCAGCAGGTCGACCCGGTTCGCCATCGCCATCGGATCGGTACCGGCGCGCAAGGCACCCCGCGCCGGATGGTCGGCCGCGATCACCATCAGCCGGCCGTGCGGGCCGAACAGCGACTCCGGCCGGCGCCGGGCCGCGGCCGCGTCGGCGATCGCGTCCGGCCGGCGGGTCCGCGCGTCGAGCAGGGCGTCGAGGTCAGGCATCGGCCGTCTCCCGAAGCTTGGTGCGGACCTCGTCCTCGGTGGGCATGGCGTCCGCACAGGACAGTCGGGAGGCGACGATGGCTCCGGCGGCGTTGGCGAACCGCATCGTCGCCTCCAGCCCCCAGCCGGCCAGCAGACCGTGGCACAGCGCCCCGCCGAAGCCGTCGCCGGCGCCCAACCCGTTCACCACGTCGACCGGCACCGGCGGCACCT
>DASWMR010000779.1:0-1677 GCA_036399635.1 Actinoplanes sp.
GGTCCGCGAGGGCGGCCGGGTGGTCAACGTCCACGCCCTAGTCGCGACCGGCGTCAACGCCGACGGGCACCGGGAAATCCTCGGCCTGCAGGTCACTAGGGCGTGTCTCGCGGATCTTGGTTGGCGGGGTGGCGTAGCCAAATCTTGATCGAGGCGATGTCGATGGTGCCGCGGAAAACGAACTCGCGTTTGTCGGTGCGCATCGCGACGGCACGGAAGTCCTTGAGCTTGTTGATCGCGCGTTCGACGGTGTTGCGTTCCTTGTAGGCCTCCGCATCGAATGCCGGTGGCCGGCCACCGGCCGAGCCCTTCGCGGCCCGGGCCTTCTGCTGGTCGGTCTTCTCCGGAATCGTCGCGATAATCCCGCGTCGGCGCAGGTGGGTGCGGCTGTTGCGGTTGGAGTAGGCCTTGTCGGCCAACAGCCGGTCAGGCCGGGTGCGGGGCCTGCCCGGGCCGCTCCGGCCGAGCTTGAGCCGGCCCATCAGTGGCTGGAAGGCCAGCGCGTCATGGCGCTGTCCGGCGGTGGTCAGCCGCACCAGCGGGCGGCACTCGGTATCGGCCAGCAGATGGATCTTGGTGCTCAGCCCGCCCCGGGAACGGCCCAGTGCCTCCCGATCGACCTGCCCTGCCGGCCCGGGGTCGAGGTTCTTGTCATTCGACCCAGCCCCCTGTGTGCTTTCCCGGCGCCGGTAGCAGCGGCGCCAGCTTCTCCACCGGCACATCCTTGGGCGGCTCGTGCCGGGCACCGGCCGCGTGCCGGTGTGCGCGGACCACGGTCGAGTCCATCCCGACCGCCCACTCCGCCCCCAGGTCACGGTCACTGCCGGCCTGCAGCCGGGCCAGCACCGTCTCCCACGTGCCATCGGCTGACCAGCGCCGATGCCGGGAATGCAAGGACTTCCAGTTCCCGTAGCAGGCCGGGACGTCCCGCCACGGCGACCCGGTGCGAGTCCGCCACAACACCCCGTTGATCACCTGCCGGTGATCGAGCCAGCGCCCACCCCGCTGCGGTGTCCGGTCCGGCAGCAGCGGCTCCAGCCGCGCCCATTCCGCGTCGGTCAGGTCATGACGATCCAGCACACCCCCGACCTACCGGACCCCGAAGCCAAGATCCAGCAGACACGCCCTAGTAGTGCTTCGTTAGGTCGGTGCTCGTGCGTGGCCGTTGATGCGTTGTCCGCAGACGATGCAGGTGCCGGTCCAGGTCGCCAGCAGGGCCTGCAGGTCGTGCAGGACCGCGTAGAGGCTCAGGCCGGCGCAGCCGCTTTTGGGTCGCTGCGCAGCTGGGTGAGGAACAGCTGGGCGGCGGTGACCAGGGTGACGTGGCGGTGCCAGCCGGCGAAGGTTCGCCCCTCGAAGTGGTCTAGGCCCAGGCCGGTCTTCAGCTCCCGGTAGTCGTGCTCGATCCGCCAGCGGATCTTGGCCAGCCGGACCAGCTCGGCCAGCTCGGTGCCCTCCGGCAGGGTCGCCAACCAGTAGTCGGTGGGCTCGGCGGCCTCCGGAGGCCATTCGGCCAGCAGCCACGCCGGTGGCAGCGAGCCGTCGGCGGCCAGCCGGGCGGTGGGGTTGCGCCCGGCCGGACGGACCCGCACGGCCAGGAAAGAGGAGGTCATCGGCCCACGGGAACCCTCCCGCCAGGTGAGCGGCACTGCGGCGTGCCGGCCGGCGGCCAGCGCG
>DASWMR010000780.1:0-8511 GCA_036399635.1 Actinoplanes sp.
CGGACGTGCAGCGGATGCTCTACCGCCTCGGGCCGTCCACTGCCGGGCTGACCGTGCAGACCACCGTGGATCTCGCACGCCTGCCGATCGGACCGTGGGCGGGTCTCGGGGTGACCGCGCTGTGGGCATTCGGCGCGGCGGCCGCCGGGGCCGCGGTCATCTACCGGCAGGATGTGCCGTGACACACCCGCCGGCAGAAGGACAGCAGCATGGCGCTGGTCGAACAGTTGCCTTCTAGGGTCGCCGGGACCAGAGTGATGAGGGTGACCGCTGAGACATCGCCGGGCGTCCGGTCCCGGCTGAGCGAACTCTACGAGGCGTACAACCGGCGCGACGTCGCCGCGGTGCTCGCCGCGATGACTCCGGATGTCGTCTGGCCGAACGGCTGGCTGGGCGGCTCGATGAAGGGCCGCGACCAGGTCCGCGAGTACTGGGCCCGACAGTGGGCCGAGATCGACCCGACGGTGGAGCCGGTCGGGTTCAGCCCCGAGCAGGACGGGCGCACCGCCGTGTCGGTCCGTCAGGTCGTCCGCGACCGCACCACCGGCAGCGTCGTCACCGACGAGCGGCTGGTGCACGTCTACCGGTTCGTCGACGGCCTGGTCTCGGACATGGAGATCCGCCACCCCGGCCTCGCCTGACGCCCGGCCGCGGGCAAATTCTCAGAAGTTGTCGTTGCGGTGCCGATGACCAGGCGTGAGGAACGGGCAGCTCTGGCGTTGGTGGCTCGCGATCGGTGTGCTCGCGACCGCGGCGTTCTCCTTCGTGCCCGCCGGCACGGTGGCGTGGAGCATCGCCCTGGACGCGGTCGGGCTGGCCGCCGGGCTGGCTATCCTGGTCGCGGTCCGGGTGCACCGGCCGGACCGGCCCGCGATGTGGTACTGGATCGCGGCCGGCCAGTTCGCCGCGGTATTCGGCGACATCACCTACGGCTACTACCAGTTCGTTCTGGAGCAGGAGCCGTACCCGTCCCTCGCCGACGTCTTCTACCTAGCCTCCTATCCGCTGAACGTGACCGGGCTGCTGTTGCTGGTGCGCCGTCGCCGGGGCACCGCCGCCGAGATCATCGACGCCGCGATCGTGGCCGTCGGGTTGTGCCTGGTCTTCTGGGTCTTCGTGCTGCACCCGATCGCGGCCGACTCGTCAGCCTCGATCCTGGAACGGATCATCAGCACCACCTACCCCGCCGGTGACGTCCTGCTGCTGGGCCTGCTGGCCCGCCTGGTCACCGGGACCGCCGCGCTCACGCCGAGCATCCGACTGCTGGGCGTGGCCGTGACCCTGGTGCTGGTGGCGGACACCGGCTTCTCGTTGGTGACCCTGTACTGGGACGCCGAGGCTGCCCTGTTCGACGTGGTGTTCATGCTGTCCTACCTCGGCTGGGCCGGGGCGGCGCTGCACCCGTCGATGGCCGCCGCCACGGCCACCGCGGGCCCGGCAGCGGAGGTCCGGGTCGGCCCCGGACGGCTGCTGATGTTCGGCGCCTGCTCGCTGCTGGCGCCGGTCATGCTGTTCGTGCCGGGGGTCGGTGCGAACGCCGCCGACCGGATCGCCGTCGGTGCCGGGTCCGCGGCGCTGCTGCTGCTGGTCATCGCCCGGATGTCCGGTTTCGTGAGCAAGGTGCAGCGGCAGTCGGTCGAGCTGCGGCGGGCCGCCGAGCAGGACGACCTCACCGGGTTGGCCAACCGCCGCCGCTTCGACGTGGCGCTGCGCGAGGCGTTGTCCGGCGGGCACTCCCAGGTCGCCTTCCTCGGCCTCAACGGCTTCAAGAATGTCAACGACGAGCTGGGCCGGCCGGTCGGTGACCGGGTGCTCAGCGGGCTCGCCGGGCGGTTGGTGGGTTCCGTCCCGCCGGGTGCCCTGGTGGCCCGGATGGGTGGCGACGAGTTCGCCGTGCTGCTGGCCGACGCGACCGCCGACGAGGCCGAGTGGCTGGCTGGCGCCCTGGTCGAGGCGCTCCGCGAACCGGTCTCGGCCGGCGGCCACGACCTGCTGGTCGGCGTCACCGTGGGGCTGGCCGACGGCACCGCCGCCGGCAGCGCGGCCGCCGACGGTGTGGAGGTGCTGCGCCGGGCCGAGGCGGCGATGTACGCCGCGAAGCACACCGGCGAGCCGGTGCGGCGCTGGACCGCCGAACTCGACGAGAACGCCGGCCGGCACGCCCGGCTCGGCGCGGAGATCCGTACCGGTCTGGACGCCGGGCAGTTCCGGGTGTTCTACCAGCCGATCGTGGACGTGCCGGCCGGCCGGGTGGCCGGCGTCGAGGCGCTGGTCCGCTGGGAGCACCCGGAGCGCGGCCTGATCAGCCCGGCCCTGTTCGTGCCGGTCGCCGAGCAGAACGGCCTCATCGTCGAGCTGGGCGAGTGGATCATGCGGACCGCGTGCCACCGGCTGGCCGGGTGGCGGGCCGAGCTCGGCCCGCACGCGCCGGACCGGGTGAGCGTGAACGTGTCGGCCCGCCAGCTGTCCCGGCCCGGGTTCGCCGGGACGGTCGCGGCGGCGCTGGCCGAGAGCGGTCTGCCCGCGAGTTGCCTGGCGGTCGAGGTCACCGAGACCGCGGTGTTCGTGGGCGGGCAGGCGGTCACCGCGCTGCACGAGCTGCGGGCCCTGGGTGTGTGGATCGCCCTGGACGACTTCGGCACCGGCCACTCGTCGCTGGGCCTGCTGCAGACCGTGCCGGTGGACATCCTGAAGGTGGACAAGTCGTTCGTCGACGACATCACCTCCGCCGGGCGGCACGCGGTGATCGCCGAGGCGCTCATCCAGGTGTGCGCCGGGTTGGGCCTGGCGGCGGTGGCCGAGGGGGTGGAGACCGCGGAACAGGCCGAGGCGCTCTGCCGGCGCGGGTACCGGCTGCTGCAGGGCTACCACTACGGGCACCCGTCCCCCGATCCGGACTTCGCCCGGGTGCGGGCCGCGGTCGCGGCCTGAGATCTTCTTTGCGGCGGCGCTGAACCGCAGCCGCCTCATTTCCGTTCCCCCTGGGGTGCAACAGATCGACCTCGAGACGTCGCCCGCCGCAACCCGTCTCCCGCGCCGCCGATTGCTGCGCACGCTCCGCCACCGGCCCGGGGTCGCCCGCTGCCTGACGGTGGTCGCCGCGGTGCTGGTCTTCGCGGCGCTGGTCTTCCCGAACGTGGTGTCCCGGCTCAGCCCGGCCGGCTTCCTGCGGGTCCCGCTCGAGGGCGCCGTGGTGATCGCGCTGATGCTGCTGCTGCCGGCCCGGGCGCGCCGGGTCGTCGCGGTCCTGCTCGGCGTCGTCCTCGGCCTGCTGGTGCTGGAGAAGTGCCTGGACATGGCGTTCTTCGCCGAGTTGAACAGGCCGTTCGACCCGGTGCTCGACTGGGTCCTGGTCGACGACGGGTACAGCTTCGTGGTCGACGCGTACGGCCGGGTCGCGGCGATCGGCGCAGCGGCCGCACTCGTGCTCCTGGTCGGCTCGGTGCTGGCGCTGACCGTCTGGGCGCTGCTGCGGGTCGGTGCGCTGATCGGGCGGCACCGGCGCCGGGCGGCGTACGCGAGTGGGGGTGTCGCCGTCGCCTGGGGCCTGGCCTTCGGGCTGGGGTTGTCGCTGACCGGAGCGATTCCAGTGGCCGCGCGCAGCACCGCCACCTACGCCTGGGACCGGGCCCACCAGGCCGGCGCGGGGCTGCGCGACGCGGACGCCTTCGCGAAGGAGGTGCAGCAGGACGCGTACCGCACCACTGCCGCGGACCAGATGCTGACCGCCCTGCGCGGCAAAGACGTGATCTTCGCCTTCGTGGAGAGTTACGGCCGCAGCGCTGTCGAGCACCCGGCGCTCGCGCCGATCGTCGACCCGGTGCTCGACCAGAGCAGCACGACACTGCGGACCGCCGGCTTCGCGTCCCGCAGTGGCTGGCTGACCTCACCGACCTTCGGCGGCGGCAGCTGGCTGGCCCACTCGACGTTCGAGTCCGGCCTGTGGATCAACAACGAGCAGCGGTACCGCAACCTGGTCTCGACCGACCGGCTCACCATGACCCGGGCCTTCAAGAACGGCGGGTGGCGCACGGTGAGCGTGATGCCGGGCGCGACCCGGGCCTGGCCGGAAGGCAAGTTCTACGGGTACGACGCGGTGTGGGACTCGCGCAACCTCGGCTACCAGGGGCCGAAGTTCAGCTGGGCGCCGATGCCCGACCAGTACACGCTGAAGCAGCTCAACGAGATCGAGTACAAAAAGCCGGGGCGCGGCCCACTGATGGTGGAGATGCCGCTGGTCTCCAGCCACACCCCGTGGGCACCGATCCCGGAGTACCTCGAGGACTGGGCCACCATCGGCGACGGCTCGGTCTACACCTCGATGGTGGCCACCGGCAAGAAGCCCAAGTCGCTGTGGGCCAACCCGCGCGACGTCCGCCCCGAGTACGGCAAGTCGATCAACTACTCGGTCACCTCGCTGATCAATTGGGCGCGGCTGTACGGCGACGACAACCTGGTGCTCGTGCTGCTCGGCGACCACCAGCCGTCGCCGATCGCGGCCGGCGCGAACGCCAGCCACGACGTGCCGATCAGCATCGTGGCGAAGGATCCGGCGGTGCTGGCCAGGATCGGCTCGTGGGGCTGGGCGGACGGGCTGCGCCCGGCCAAGGCCACCCCGGCGGTGCCGATGAGCCAGTTCCGGGACCGGTTCTTCGCCGCCTTCGGCCCGCAGACCCCGGCCTCCTGACCGGGCATGCCGACCAACCCGTCCCACTTCGACCGGGTCCGCCTGGCCCATCTGGCCGAACGCGAACGGCTCGCGTTCGCCGAGCGGCACCCGCGCTCGGCGCGGGCCCACCGGCAGGCCGGGCACCTCTTCGGCGGGGTGCCGATGACCTGGATGAACAAGATCGCGACCGGCTTCCCGCTCTACGTCGAACGGGCTCGCGGCGCGCGGCTCACCGACCTCGACGGGCACGAGTACGTCGACTTCTGTCTCGGCGACACCGGGGCGATGGCCGGGCACTCGCCGGAGCCGGTGGTCGCGGCGGTCACCCGGCGCCTGTCCGGGCTCGGCGGGGCGACCACGATGCTGCCCACCACGGACGCCGCCGCGGCCGGCGCCGAGCTGAGCCGGCGCTTCGGGCTGCCCTACTGGAGCTTCGCGCTGACCGCGACCGACGCCAACCGGTGGGCGATCCGGCTGCTGCGCGCGGTCACCGGCCGACCGAAGATCCTGGTGAACAGCTACTGCTACCACGGCTCGGTGGACGAGTCGCTGATCGTGGCCGGGCCGGACGGCCGCGGTCGCAGCCGACCGGGCAACGTCGGCGCGCCGACCGACGTGACCACCACCAGCCGGGTCGCCGAGTTCAACGACCTCGCCGGGTTGGAGCGCGAACTCGCGCACTCGGACGTCGCCGCGGTGCTGATGGAGCCGGCCCTGACCAACATCGGCATCGTGCTGCCCGAGCCGGGCTACCTCGACGGCGTGCGCGACCTGACCCGGCGGTACGGCACCTACCTGATCAACGACGAGACGCACACGTTCTCGGCCGGGCCGGGCGGGGCGACCGCCGCGTGGGGGCTCGCGCCGGACGTCGTGACAATCGGCAAGGCGATCGCCGGGGGCATTCCGGCCGGGGCGTACGGGCTCTCCGCCGAGCTCGCCAAGGCGCTGAACAACCGCGCCGACCTGGATCTGATCGACATGGGTGGGGTCGGCGGGACCCTGGCCGGCAACCCGGTCTCGATGGCCGCCACCCGCGCCTGCCTCACCGAGGTGCTCACCGACGCCGCCTTCGTCGGCATGATCGAGACGGCCACGGCGTTCGCCGACGGGCTTCGCGAGATCATCGACGGGTACGCGTTGCCGTGGTCGACGGTGCAGCTGGGCGCGCGGGTGGAATACCGGTTCGCCTCGCCCGCGCCGCGCACCGGCACCGAGTCGGCGGCGAGCGCGGACGCCGAACTGGCGGACTTCCTGCACGCGTACTTGGTCAATCGGGGTGTCCTGCTGACCCCGTTCCACAACATGGCGCTGATGTCGCCGGTCACCACTGCCGACGACGTCGCCCGCCACCACACGGTGTTCCAAGCCGCGCTGGCCGAGCTGGTCGCCTAGGGACCATCCCTCCGATTGTCGCAAATATTGGTAGATAGCTCAGTAACCTAGCCGTATGGGTCTGTTCGGCGGCCGCAATCCCGGCCCACTCCTGCCACCTGCCAGAACGCCGCGCGACGTCGAGGCGCTCGAGGAGCTGGTCAAGAACCTGGAGAGCGCGACCGACGAGGCCAGCACCTGGCGCATCTACGCCTCCACCTACCTGGAGTTCTACGAGCTCGAGTACGCCGCCGCCTGGATCGTGCAGAACGGCACACCCCGGTTGGAATACGAGGTCGGCCGGCTCGTTGGCGCCCTGGCCGGCACCACCGGGCAGACCGGCATCGTCGCCCGCGCCGCCCGCTCCCTGCAGCCGATCAACTTCAGCGTCGAGAACCCGGACAGCGACCCGCGGTTCAGCGCGGCGATCCGCGGCGGAGCCATGGCCGGGTTGTACCAGCCGATCGTCGACCACGGCCGGGTGGTCGCGGTGATGGAGTACTACCTCTCCACCATCCCCGCGATCGACCAGATGCTGGCCAGCAAATGGGCCGCGATCGGCCGGGTCGCGCAGCAGGCCCGGGTCGCCGCGCTCGCCGCGTTCGAGTCCCGACAGCTTGCCGACGACCGCCTTGCGGTCACCACGGTGGTCAGCGCCCTCGGCCACACCAGCGACTCCTCGACGGCGCTGCGCTCGGCCTTGGACGCGGTCCGCAAGGCATTCCACTGGGCGTACGGGTCGTTCTGGGAGCTCGACGAGGAAGAGAACGTCCTGCGGTTCAAGGTCGAGTCGGGCGACGCCGGCGAGGAGTTCCGCAAGGTCACCCTCGCCGCCACGTTCGCCGAGGGGGTCGGGCTCTCCGGCCGGGCCTGGCGCGCCAAGGACCTGGTCTTCGTGCACGACATCGGCGAGTTGACCGACTGCGTACGCGGGCCGGCCGCGCAGCGCGCCGGGGTCCGCTCCGGGGTCTGCTTCCCGATCGTCATATCCGACCGGATCGTCGGCACGATGGACTTCTTCACCACCGAGTACGTCGACCTCTCCGACTCTCGGGCATCCGCGCTGCGCAACGTCGCGCAACTGGTCTCCCAGCGTCTCGACATCGTGCGCAGCGCCGAGACCTCGGCGAACAACGCCCGCGACCTGCTCGAGACGGTCAGCCGGTTGCGGGACGCCACCAACGACGCCTCCCGGGTGGCCGACGACGCGGTCGGCCGCGCCTCGGACATGACCGGCGACGTCGCCGCGCTTGGCGAAGCGTCTGCGGCGATCGGCGACGTCATCCAGATCATCTCGTCGATCGCCGATCAGACCAACCTGCTGGCCCTGAATGCCACCATCGAGGCGGCCCGGGCCGGTGAGATCGGCAAGGGCTTCGCGGTGGTCGCCGGCGAGGTGAAGGAGCTCGCCCGAGAGACTGCCGAGGCCACCAAGAAGGTCTCCGAGCAGATCACCGCGCTGCAGTCCAGCGCCAACTCGGTGGCCGGCGGGATCCGCTCCACCAGCGACACCATCGGGCAGCTCGACGCGGTGCAGGCCCGGATCGGCGAGGTGCTCGAGGAACAGGCGACGATCGCGCACGGCTTCGAACGCTGAGCCGGCGTTCGGCGCGACCGGTCAGCGGGCGTACGCCTGCAGGCCCGTCAGCAAGGCACTCAGGCCGGCCTTGGCGTCGGCGAACAGCATGGCCGTCTTCGGATCGGAGTAGAGCTCGTTGTCGATGCCGGCGTAGCCGTGCCCCAGCGACCGCTTGATCACGATGACGCTCCGGGCCCGGTCGACGTCGAGGATCGGCATGCCGGAGACCGGATTGCCGGGGCGGCGCGCGGCCGGATTGGTGACGTCGTTGGCGCCGATCACCAGGACCACGTCGGTGCGGGCGAACTCCGGGTTGCTCTCGTCCAGGTCGGCGAGTTGTTCGTACGGCGCGTTCGCCTCGGCCAGCAGCACGTTCATGTGGCCCGGCATCCGGCCCGCGACCGGGTGGATCGCATAGCTGACCCGCACCCCCTGTCCGATGAGCGCCTGCGCCAGCGCGACCGCCTCGTGCTGCGCCTGCGCCGCGGCGAGCCCGTAACCCGGCACGATGACGACCTTCCCGGCGTACGCCAACTGGACCGCCGCATCGTCCACAGTGATCTCGCGGACCGCCTGGGCACCCCGGGGAACCGCGACCGCGGCCTCGTCGCCGGTGCCCTCGTCGCCGGTGCCGTAGCCGCCCGCGACGATCGCGGTGATCGGCCGGTTCATCGCGTCCGCCATGAGCTTGGTCAGGATGGCGCCGGCCGCACCCACCAGCGCACCCGCGATGATCAGCGGGGTACTGCCGAGAACGAAGCCGGCCATCGCCACGGCAGTCCCGGTGCACGCGTTGAGCAGCGAGATCACCACCGGCATGTCGGCGCCGCCGATCGGCAGCACCACCATGACGCCGAGCACCGCGGCGAGCACGAGCAGCCCGACGATC
>DASWMR010000781.1:0-1780 GCA_036399635.1 Actinoplanes sp.
GCAGTTTCTGTGCTGTGCTGGCCTGGAAGGTGATGCTGCTCAGCGCCGGCAGCGTGATGCTGGCGGTCTGCAGCGGTGAGTCAATGGGACTGGGCACGACCGCGGCGCCCGGCGTCGGTGGCGTGCTGGGACGCTGCGAAGGGTCGGTCACCTCGGTGGCGGAGGCGACCGGATTCGAGGACGGGCGGTTGCCGGACGGCTCGGCAGCACGGCTAGGCGATGCGGCCGCCGCACCGCCGATGAGCCCGATCCGCTCGGCCGAGACGTGGCCGGTCTGCGGCACGCTGCGGATCACCACGGTCAACGCCTGCGTGGTTTCGTTGAACAGGCTGACCTGCAGCGGGGCGGTGCCGTCGGCCGGGTAGCCGGCCGGGGTGTTGTAGAGCACCTGCAGGTTGCGGATCAGCAGGGCGCCGTCGGCTGTCTGCGTGTTGAGCCCGGCGATTGAGGGGTCGACCTGGGCAGTCTGGGCGACCTGGCCGGCGGAGCAGCCGGCCAGGGCAAGCAGCGCCATGAACACGGCACCCGCGGTACGGGCGCCCGGCACGCTCGCGTTGTTTGACTTCGTCATGGCCGCTGGCTACCCCGCGGAGCCCCATCGATGTCTGGCGTTTCCCGTTGTGTTCGGGGGTGGCCACGGCTTCCGACCGATGGGAGGCTCCGGTCGGCCGACGCGTCGTATGTTCGGCGGCACACCGAGCGCGCCTGGCGCGCCGGCGGACTATCGCCCTATTGCGGTCCGGCTGGAGGGTCTTCCTCGGAGCGGTCCGGTCCGCCCGGTTCTTTGGGCGGGGGCCCGCGGGTCGGAGCGCGGATCCTCGGCGTTCGCGTTTTTCAGGTACTCGTCCGCGTCGTCCGGCGGACTTCCGAGTGCCTCGGGGTTGACGCTCATGGCGATCCCTTCCTGTTGATCAGTGGGCGGCGTCCGGGTGGCCCGGCATGCTGGAGCCGCCACCGCTGCTTCCGGAGGCGCCGCCTGCTGTGCCGGAGCCGTCCGGTTCGGTGACGATGTCGCTGTCCGGCATGCCGACCGGCCGGCGGTCGGTGTCGACCTGGGTGAGCGGGGCGCCGTCCTCTTGCTTGACGGCCGGGTCGACGGGCAGTTCGCCGTTGCGATTCCCCTGATTTGCGGTCATGGCCTGCGCGTACCCGGGCGACCTCGCTTCATGCGGTGACTGGACCGATCGCGTTCGTCGAATCCTCACGGGTCGCCTCAGATGGGTGTCCGCCGACGGAACCTTGTTGGTCCGCACCGGTGTTTTGGTCGCCGCGGCGGGGGAAGTCGCGGTGCTGCAGTCCAGCTGAGGGGAGCCGACATGACGACCTCGCCGGTGCCTCATGCGAGCGGCGCGATTCCAGGCGGCGCCGATGACGCACGTCGCCGTCGTCGGCGCCGGGATCATCGGTGCCGCCCTGGCCGACCGGCTGGCGCACCGCGGCGTCTCGGTCAGCGTCGTCGACTCCGGTCAACCCGGCACGGGTACCAGCGGGACCAGCCTGGCCTGGCTCAACGCCAATCAGAAGCTGCCGCGCCACTACCACGACATGTCGGTGCGGGCGATGGCCGACTGGCGCCGGCTGGCGGAGGGGTTCGGGATGCCGTGCTGGTACGTGCCCACCGGAAGTCTCACCTGGGCAGAGACCGACGACCAGCGCGCAGCACTGAGCCGCCGCGTCGAGCGTCTGCGGAGCTGGGACGCACCCGGTTCGCCCGCGCCGTGTCTGGTGAGCACCGTCTCCGGCCCCGAGTCGCTCAGGCGCGTAGTCAATACCCCTGGGC
>DASWMR010000782.1:0-3926 GCA_036399635.1 Actinoplanes sp.
GTCGATCAGGCCGACCACCAAGGCACCGCCGGACCGGCGGGCGACCGCGAGGCGGCGCTCGAGCTCGGCGTCCCACGCCCGGCGGTTCGGTAGGCCAGCCACAGTCTTCGGCTCACGGACGCTGCCATGTCAACCACATCGGCTCCGGACGGACCGAGTTGAGGCGACGCCGGACCGGGTGGTCGATGGGTGCGCCATTGACGATGCACACCGTCGGTGCGGAGATGCGGGTGTACGTGGACGGGCTGCTCAGCGGCCGTTGCTGCTGGGAGCGACCCAGTTCAACTACCTGGGCCGCTCCCAGAACGTCAAGCACCCGTACCTCGACGGCGCGGTCGACGACTTCCGCCTGTACGCGGGGTGCTCACCCCCGACCAGCTCTAGCTTGCCGCCGGCTCCTGGCTCGCCGTCGGCTCGGCGCTAGCCGTCGCCGTCGGCTCAGAGGTCGCCGTCGGCTCCGAGCTGCTTGTCGGTTCAGAGCTTGCCGTCGGCTCCGAACTTGCCGTCGGCTCCGAGCTTGCCGTCGGCGACTGGCTCACCGGCGCATCGGTCGGCGGGAAGCGCAGGATGCGGTCGTCGGTCGGGCCCGGCGACAGCTTGCCGTCACGCATGCTGGTCATCACCCACAGGTAGCCGTCCGGGGCGACGGCCACCGTCCGCAGCCGGCCGAACGTGCCCTGGAGACGGGCCACCGGCGTACCGACCGTGCCGTTGGACAACGGGACCTCCCACAGCCGGGTGCCGCGCAGGGCCGCGACGAACAGGTTGTTGCCGACGATCACCGCGCCGCTGGGCGAGGCCTCGGCCGGCTTCCACTGGATGACCGGGTTGGTGAAGTTGGTGTTCGTCGAGATGCCCTCGACCGTCGGCCAGCCGTAGTTGGCGCCCGGCGTGATCAGGTTGATCTCGTCCCAGGTGTTCTGGCCGAACTCGGTGGCGAACAGCCGGCCCTGCGCGTCCCAGGCGAGACCCTGCACGTTGCGGTGACCGAGGCTGTAGATCAGCGAGCCGGCGAACGGGTTGTCGGCCGGCACCGAGCCGTCCGGGTTCAGCCGCAGGATCTTCCCGTTGTTGCTGGTCATGCTCTGCGCGTTGGTGCTGACCGCCACGTCGCCGACCGCGGCGTACAGCTTGCCGTCAGGACCGAAGGCGATCCGGCCGCCGTTGTGCATCTCCCCGGTGCCCAGGCCGGTGAGCACCGGCTCCTGCTGATCGGGCGAGGCCAGCTGGAACCGCACGATCCGGTTGTCGCTGCTGCCCTGGTAGAAGGCGTAGACATAGCCGTCGGTGGCGTAGTCGGGTGAGACGGCGAGGCCGAGCAGGCCGGCCTCGAAGTCCGGAACCACGCCGGGCAGCGTGAACAGCGGGGTCACGGTGCCGTCCGCGGTGACCTGCAGGACCCGCGCGGTGCTGCGCTCGGAGACGAGGGCGCTGCCGTCGGGAAGGAAGGCGAGCCCCCACGGCACCTCGAGGCCGGTGGCCAGAGTCTGCGGCGCGGCGAAGTTGAAGTCGCCCACCGCGAGCGTCTGCGGTGGCAACTCCTCGGCGGCCGAGGCGCTGTGTACCGCCACGGCGCCGAGGCCAAGGGCGATGAGGGCGGCGCCAGCCGCGATGAACTTACGCATGGTGCCTCCAGGAAGGACGTTCTGAGGACGGTTAGTACGCGTTGCCGGGCAGGTTGAGGCGGACGCTGTAGATCCCGAAGTTGCCGGTGGTGCCCGACGTGATGAACAGGGTCTGTCCGTCGGGACCGCCGAAGGCCGCGTTGGTGGTGTTGGTGCCTGCACTGATGGTGCCGATCTCGGTGCCGTCCGGCGCGATCACGTGGATCTTGCCGTCGTTGTAGGACGCCCAGTACAGGTTCCCGGCGCAGTCGATGCCCACTCCGTCCGGGCTGTTCAGCGTCGCGAAGTCGCGCCGGGCGCCGATGCTGCCGTCGGCGGCCACCGGGTACGCGAAGATCCGGTTGTTGGCGAGCCCGCCGACGTAGAGGGTCCTGCCGTCCGGCGCGAGCGCGATGCCGTTCGGGTTCGACACCGTGCCGTCGACCAGCTCGACCTGCCCGTCGACGATCCGGTAGACCCCGGTGACTCCGGCCATCTCATCCGGCCGGTTACCGCGCTGGAAATTGGGATCGGTGAAGTAGATCGTGCCATCCGCCGCGATCGTCACGTCGTTGGGTGAATTGAAGTTATGGCCGAGATAATTCGCGGCCACCACCTCCCGCGACAGATCAGTCAGTGAGTAGGCGAAAACGCTGCGTGGATCGTGCGTGGCGGCGATAACCCTGGTGCCGTCCGGCGTCACCGCGAGCCCGTTGCTGCCCGCCTGCGGAATGATTTCCTCGAACGTATCCGGCGCGGTGAACCGCCAGATCGACGAGGCCTGCACGGCCTCCGACCCGGCGGCGTTCTCGATGTCGGAGAAGAGCAGGTAACCCGGATCGGCCACCCAGGTGGGCCCCTCGGTGAAGTTGAATCCGCCCTTGACCAGCGTCGCGACCACGCTGGAGCTGGGCAGCGGAGAACCCTCGCAGGCCGCGGCGGTTTCCGCGCTCGTTTCCGCGGTGGCAACGCCGGCCTGCACCGCCGCGCCGGCGGTCAGCACCGCTATCACCGCTGTCCCGGCAACCCATCGCGACTTCATTCAGCGTTCCCTCCGCCACGTTCCGTACGCCTGCTGGCATTGACATCCGTAAGTCTGACAACCGTTCGAATGGTGTCAAGTCGAGCGACCCATCGTCCATCACCTGGGACGCCTGGGGCCGTTTTATTTTTCGCGCATTCGGCGTTTACGCGGCGCGCCGACCGAGCCGGATACCACCGGCCAGAAGCGCGGCGGCGGCCCACCCGGCGGTGATGCCGAGACCGGCCCAGGGTCGCAGCGGCAGGCTGCCGAGGTCGGTGGTGGCCTGCACGGCGAGCCCGGCGCTCATCGGCCCGAGCCGCTCGATCAGGCGCTGCCAGTCCGGGTCGCCGATCACCCGGGCGACGACGGGCACCAGATAGAGCAACCCGAGGACGACCCCGATGCTTGTCGCCGAGTCCCGCACGACGGCGGCGATGCCGAGGCTGAGCAGGGCGATCAGAGTCAGGTAGAGAACCGACCCGGCGGTGGCGCGCAGCGTCGCCCCGTCGGCCAGGGAGAGCGCCGGGTGGCCGTGCGCGACCGTGAAGCCGCTACGAGGCAGGATGAACCGCGCGGTCAGCAGGGAGCCGAGGACCGCGGCGCTGCCGGCGACGGCCACGACCCCGGTGAGGGCGACGGCCTTGGCCGCGAGGAGGGTGGCCCGCCGCGGCATCGCCGTCAGGGTCGTGCGGATCATGCCGGAGCGGTGTTCGCCGCCGATCACCAGCACGCCCAGGATCGCGGCCAGCGCCTGCCCGAGCTGGACGCCGATCAGGCTGAGCCGGGTCGGGTCGCCACCGCAGCCGGCAGACCGGCAGGTCACCACCGACGTCGCCGCGGCGCCGAGGGCGACGGTCGCCGTGATCATGCCGAGCAGTAGCCAGGTCGGGCCGGCCACGGTCCGCATCTTCGTCCACTCCGCGCGCAGGGCCAGTCTCATGCCTCGCCCTCTCACGCGTCCCGCCGGTGGAGCAGAACGGCCGCAACGGTCAGGCTGACCACTGCGTAGCCGGCCAGGACGGCGAGTCCCGCCCACGGCGCCAGAGGGTAGTAGTCGTTGTACGGCGTGTACGGGTTCGCCACCTGGGGGTACCGCACCAGCGTCTGCTGGACGGCGAAGGCCGCGGCCGGCGTCAGCCGGGCCAGCCAGTCGGCCGCACCCGCCGGCATGAACGGGTTGGCAATCAACAGGTACGGCAGCACGATCGCCATGATGACGGTGGTGACCGCGCCGGCGCTGCTCCGCAGGATCGCGCCGACGGCGAGGGCGAGGATCGCGGCACTCGCGAGGAGCCCCG
>DASWMR010000783.1:0-1972 GCA_036399635.1 Actinoplanes sp.
CAGGGCCCATGCCAGGGCCATTTGAGCGAGTGACTGCCCGCGCCGCTTGGCGATGTCGTTGAGCGCGTGGATCCGGGCCATCGTGGGCTTGTCCAGGTCGCTCTCGTTGAGGAAGTTACTGGTGGCCACCCGCGAGTCCGCCGGGATGCCGGCGAGGTAGCGGTCGGTGAGCAGGCCCTGCTGCAGGGGGCTGAACGCGATGCAGCCCGCGCCGGCGGTTTCCAGGGTGTCGAGTAGGTGGTCCTTCTCGATCCAGCGGTTGAGGATCGAGTAGGACGACTGGTGCACCAGTAGGGGAGTGCCGAGGTTCTGCAGCAGGGCGGCCGCCCGGACGGTCTGTTCGCTGGTGTAGTTGCTGATCGCGGCGTAGAGGGCCTTGCCGGAGCGGACTATCGCGTCGAGGGCGCCCATGGTCTCCTCGAGCGGGGTGTCCGGGTCGGGGCGGTGGTGGTAGAAGACGTCCACGTAGTCGACGCCGAGCCGCTTCAGGGACTGGTCGAGCGAGCTGACCAGGTATTTGCGGGAACCCCACTCGCCGTACGGGCCGTTCCACATGTGGTAGCCGGCCTTGGTGGAGATGACGATCTCGTCGCGGTGCGCGCGCAGGTCGGTGCCGAGGATTCGGCCGAAGTTGGTCTCCGCGCTGCCGGGCGGCGGGCCGTAGTTGTTGGCCAGGTCGAAATGGGTGACGCCGAGGTCGAAGGCGCGCCGGACGATGTCGCGCTGGCTCTGCCACGCGCGGCCGTCGCCGAAGTTGTGCCACAGCCCGAGCGAGATCGCGGGCAGCTTGATTCCGCTGCGCCCGGCGCGGCGGTAGGTCATCGTGTCGTAGCGTTCGTCCGCGGCGGTGTAAGTCACAACACCACCCTAGGGACATCAATTGGAAACGTGTGCGCTGGTAGGTTTGCGTGCAGCCACGCGGGAGAGTCCGCCGGCCCACAACCGGGTCGCGGCGGCGCCGAAGGGGCAAATCCTCCCCGGAACCTCTCAGGCAAACGGACCGCGTGGGCAGGCGACTCTGAAGTGCCCGACTTTGAAGCAGGCGGAGTGGGTATGACAGAGGGGGAGGCCGCCTTGTCGACCTCTCTCGCTTCCGCAGGAGCCGCCATGACGTTCGCATCCCGGCATATCGGGCCGGATTCCGACGAGCAGACCCACCTGCTCAAGACCATCGGGTACGCGTCGCTGGACGCGCTGATGGATGCCGCGATCCCCGAGTCGATCCGTTGGCGCGGGTCGCTGGAGCTGCCGGCGGCGGCGTCCGAGGAGGAGACGATCGCCGAGTTGCGGGCGATCGCAGCGCAGAACACGGTCGCGACCTCGATGATCGGGCTCGGTTACTACGGCACCTTCACGCCCGCAGTGATCCGGCGCAACGTGCTGGAGAACCCGGCCTGGTACACGGCGTACACCCCGTATCAGCCGGAGATCAGCCAGGGCCGGCTCGAGGCGCTGCTGAACTTCCAGACAATGGTCACCGACCTGACCGGGCTGACCACCGCGAACGCGTCGATGCTGGACGAGGGCACGGCGGTGGCCGAGGCGATGACCCTGGCCCGCCGAGCCTCCAAGGTCAAATCCGGTGTGTACGCGGTGGACGCCGACACCCTGCCGCAGACGTTGGCCGTGCTGCGCACCCGCGCGGAGCCGCTGGGCATCGAGCTGGCGATGGTGGACCTGGACGCCGGCGATGAGCTGCCCGACGAGTACTTCGGGCTGCACGTGCAGTACCCGGGGGCGTCCGGCGCGGTCCGCGACCACACCGTGCTGATCGCCGCCGCGCTCGCGAAGGGTGCATTGGTCACGGTGGCCGCCGATCTGCTGGCGTTGACCCTGGTGCGCGCGCCGGGGGAGATGGGCGCGGACATCGCGGCCGGGACGACCCAGCGGTTCGGGGTGCCGCTCGGCTTCGGCGGCCCGCACGCCGGTTACCTGGCGGTCCGGGCCGGGCTGGAGCGGTCGCGGCCGGGCC
>DASWMR010000784.1:0-5935 GCA_036399635.1 Actinoplanes sp.
GACCCGGCTGGCCTACCACGACGCGCTGACCGGGCTGGCCAACCGGGGGCTGTTCATGCGGCGGCTGCACGACGGACTGGCCGCCGGGCCGGTGACCGTGTTCCTGGTCGACCTGGACGACTTCAAGCCGGTGAACGACCGGTTCGGCCACGCGGCCGGCGACGAGGTGCTGATGACCGTCGCCCGGCGGCTCGAGGCCCGGCTGCGGACCACCGACCTGGTCGCCCGGATCGGCGGCGACGAGTTCGCCATGCTGCTCACCCGGGTCACCTCGGAGGCGGAGGGGCTGGCGGTGGCCGAGCGCCTGCTGCGCGACATCATCGAGCCGATCTCGGCGCGGGGCGTACCGGTCAACGTCGGCGGCAGCATCGGCATCACCTCCGGCAGCGCGCGGGACAGCCTCACCACGCTGCTCCGCGAGGCCGACGCGGCCATGTACTCGGCCAAGCTGCGGGGCAAGGGCACGGTGCACCGCTTCGAGAACTCGGTGGGCGCCCTCCCCCGGGGCGGCGACGTCCGGTACCAGCCGGGCAACGGCGCCCAGCAGACGTGGAACGGCGAAGTCCGCCAGCCGACCTGGCACGGCGACGGCCGCCTCCAGACAGCCAGCGCCGACGGCTGGCAGCCAACCTGGCACGGCGACCGCCGGCAGCAGACCGCCGGCACCGACGGGCGGCGGGTCAGCTGGACCGGCGACGGCCGCGTGCAGCAGGCGAGCCCGGACGGCCGGCGGGTGACCTGGAGCGCAGACGGCCAACCGCATCTGGCCGGCGCGGACGGCCAATCGCATCTGGCCAGCGCGGACGGCCACCAGGTGCGCCCGGCGCCCGGGAACGGCGACGGCCGGCACCCGGGGCGGAACGGGAATGGCGGAGCCCATTCCTTGTGAGACGGGCCCCGCCAACGACAGTGCGGCCGTTTACCGCGCACACGTGACGTCGGTTACGACGTTAATGCATTCTGCATTGCAGCGCATGTGCAGCCCCGCCACGGTGACCACGCTCTCCATCGGTGGGCCGCGGCGGTCAGGCCGGCTCGGTCCGGAGGTCGTGGGCACCATCCGCGCGGGTCGCCTCGTAGTACATCCGCCGGCGGCCGTCCGGCATCGTGACCAGGCTCAGATAGCGCAGGCCGTTCGGCGGGTGGGGGCTGCCCAGCGGTTCCCGGTCCTCGGCCACCAGGGCACCGAAACTGCCGTCCGGCTGTCGGGTGCCGCGGGCCACCCCGGTGCGCTCTTCCCAGTTCTCCCTGGCGGTGGCGCGCCCGTCGTACGCCACGGTGATCTCGTCGCCCTCGACCTGAACCGAGGTGACCCGCACACCGCGCGCGTCCCACTCCCCCGGCCGGGGCGCCAGCGCGGTGCCCCGCCACGTCCAGTGCACGCCGTCCGCGCTGGTCGCGTACTCGGTGGTCATCCGGTCGGCGTCGTCCCACCTCTCCAGCGGGTGCACCGATGCCCACAGGTGCCAGCCGTGCTCGTCGTGGTGCACCACCGGATCTTTGACGCCCACCGTCTCGTCGCCCGCCAGCACGATGCGCGGGACCGCCGTGGCCAGTCCCTCCGGCGTGCCGGCCTCGAGCAGCTCGACGCGCCAGTGCTTGGTGCCGGGCGTGGCCGCACTGACGTAGAGCCGCCACCGGCCCTCCGGCGTGCGCACCAGCGCCGGCCGCTCGAGTGACTCGGCACCGAACTGATCCTTGTTCACCTCGGCGATCTGGGTGAAGGTGACGCCGTCCGCCGAACGCGCCACCACGTTGGCGATGCCGCGGCCCTCGCCGATCGGTAGCCGCAGGCGATAGGCCAGGTAGACGTGACCGTCCGCGACGATCGAGCTGGGGGCGCCGGACCAGGAACCCGGTTCGTCACCCGGCGGCTCGATCACCACGGTGGAGTCATCCCAGCGAGGCAACGGGAGGGTCGAGATTCCGGTGGACAAGGCGGCTCCTTGGCGTGTCGGCTCTGGCACAGCGAAGAGTATCCGCCCAAGTTTGCAAGATCTATGGGCGAAGTGGGCTTTACTCGCCTGGGCGAGTCGGCATCAAATGGAACGAATCCACTCGAACGCGGCGGGCATCACGGCGCCTTGGCGTGCCGGTCGGGGGCGAGCCAGTCGTCGTACCGCTCGCCGGTGACTTCCTGCAGCAACGCGATGTCGTCGGCGAAGGCCGGCAGCAGCGCCGCCCGCTCCGCCGGCGTGGTGACCGGCCGGTTGCCGGTCTTGCGGTGCAACAGGGTGAGCAGCGGCCCCCGCGCGGCCAGTCGCAGCGGCACCGGGAACCGGTGCCCGAAGGTGCCACCGGCACGCAGCATCGCGCGCAGCACCCGGTTCAGCCTGTTGTCCTCGACCACGTGCCGGTTGACGTTCTCCTTCGGGATCGCCTTGAGCACACCGGTCGAGACGCCGAGAAAGTCGCAGACCCGGTCTAGGGTGCGGGCCGGATTGTCTTTCAGGTCCCGGTAGCGCAGCAGCAGCACCTGCTCGCGCGGGAAGTGCCGGTAGAGGTGCTGCACCTGCTCGCCGTAGCGGCCGAGGGAGAGGTAGTGCCAGAAGTCGGCCCAGCCGGCCGCCTTGCGGGCCTCCTCGGCGCGGCAGGCGGTGCGGAAGTCGGCCTCCGGCTCCAGGCCGGCGTTCCACAGGTGGGTCCAGTTGGAGTGCGCGCGGTCGACCGGGTCACGCAGCAGCAGCACCAGCCGGGCCGACGGGATCAGCGCCTTGATCCGCTCATGCGACGCGAGGTTGTACAGGTAGAACGGGGTGGCCTCGCCGAGCAACGCATCGGCCGGCGCCGGGTCGAAGAGCGCCTCGTAGTCGGCTTGACGCCAGACGTGCTCCTGGTAGGTCTGCACGTCGCCGGGGCCGCCGGTGGTCGGCGGCCGGCCCGAGGAGAGGAAGAACTTCGGCTCCTTCACCGCCGGCAGGAAGAGCTCGGGGTGCGGCACTAGGGCGGCGTGCAATGCCGTGGTGCCCGCCTTGGGCACGCCGGCGATCAGGAAGTCCGGAAGCGGCATGGGTTTCCTCCTGCCGTGTGGTGTCGCGCCAGTGCGACCGCTTGTCCGAAGTGCGGGCTGGTGGATCACGGGGCCGGGGGATCACGAGGGCCAGATCACCTGGGCCGGGCCCAAGCCTACAGACCGAGTAGGTTTTCGCGACTCGGGCTGGGATGACGCGGACTCAGATGAGGTTGCCGGGACCGCTACCGGCCGGGCCAGAGCCGGCGCCACCACACGGCCGGACGGAAGCGCGGGCACACGTCGGGAGCGCAGACCACACATTCCGATCCGCGTCGATGGTGCTCGTGCGCACGGGGCTCATGGCCGCAGACACAGAGCGCTTCCACAGATTTCATCGTCTCACCAACGGTAAGGCGGCCCGAAAGCTACGGGCTGGGGACAGATTGCCGGCCGGTCGGCCGGCACCGCCGATGTTACAGATCGCCGAGTGTCGACCGATCGATAACCGATTCGCAACCGAGCAATCACGAAGCGTGATTTTGACGTACGGTGACGTATCTCACGGTGGTTAATCCGACATGTCAATCTCGCCGGGATTGCCCCTCGCTCGGCCATCCGGTGCCAGTCACTGCCCGACCCTCCGAATCCGCCCGAACCACGCCCGATGTCCGTTACTGAGGGTAATCGGAAGGCCGAAAGTGAAGCTGTGTGACTCCTGTGATCGAGGACTTTCCGTTCGGTGCCCGGTCTAGATCCACCCGGTTACCCAGGCCATCTCTTCGGTCAGTTGACGGTCCGTAGTGACCGACTACGTTTGTCGACAGAAGCGAAAAGCTGACGCTTCTTCCGAACCGATCGCCGAGAAGGCCGCTGTGCAGCACCGGGAAGGGACCGACATGGAGTTTACGACGCCCGCGGACCACACAATGGGTAACGGAAGAAAGTCACCCACCGTAAGCGTGGTGATCCCGACCCTGAACGAGGAGCGCAATCTGCCGCACGTCTTCGGCAAGCTGCCGGCCACCATCACCGAGGTGATCCTGGTGGACGGCGGCTCGGTCGACCGCACCGTCGAGGTCGCCCGCGAGCTGCGCCCGGACGTGGTCGTGGTGCACCAGAGCCGGACCGGCAAGGGCAACGCGCTGGCTTGCGGCTTCGCCGCCTGCACCGGCGACATCATCGTGATGATCGATGCGGATGGCTCGACCGACCCCGCCGAGATCCCGCTGTTCGTCGACAAGCTGGTGGCCGGCGCCGACTTCGTGAAGGGCTCGCGCTTCGACCACGGTGGGCACAGCGACGACATCACCCCGCTGCGCAAGCTCGGCAACGACGGGCTCAACCTCGTGGTGAACGTGCTTTTCGGGACGCGCTTCACCGACCTCTGCTACGGCTACAACGCGTTCTGGCGCTCAGTCGTGCCGGTCCTCGATCTGCCGGACACCCGGCTGCCGCGCCCGGTCGGCGGCGCCAAGCTGTGGGGTGACGGCTTCGAGATCGAGACGATGATCAACATCCGGGCCGCGGTGGACGGGATGACGGTCGGCGAGGTCGGCAGCGTCGAGCACCGCCGGATCCACGGCGAGACCAACCTCAACACCTTCCGGGACGGCTTCCGCGTCCTGCGCACCATCTTCAGCGAGTACGGCCGGATGCGCCGCACCCGCCGCAACGGTGTCCGCAAGCCGGGCGGCGTGATCATGCACCAGCAGCCGGGTTCCGGCCGCAAGCACGGGCTGGGCGAGCTCGCCAACGGCCCGACCCCGCTCAGCCCGAACCCGCTCGGCTCGGCCCATCTCACATCGGCCCCGCTCGCCGACTCGCGCTCACTGCACCTCAACCGTGAGGTCCGGCGCGCCGAGCCCGGCACCCGGCGCACCGACGACATCAAGCCGCTGCGCACCCCGACCGCGATCGAGGACTGACCGGCCCCTCCGGTCCGCACCCCTTGAACTCAGGAGCAACTCCCGTGGAAACCACCCCCCGTAACGCCATCACGATCGTCATACCGACCCACGCGGAGGAGCGCTGGCCCTCCCTGGTGCGCACGATCGCGTCGGCGCGCTCGCAGAACCACGCGCCGGCCGAGATCGTTGTGGTCGTCGACCACAACACCCCGTTCTTCCATCGCATCCGCCGGGACCTGCCCGGCGTCACGGTGCTGGAGAACGCGTACGCCCAGGGCGTGTCCGGCAATCGCAACACCGGGGCGTTCCACGCGGAGACCATGCTCGTCGGCTTCCTCGACGACGACGTCTCGGCCGATCCGGACTGGCTCGGCCGACTGGTCGCCCCGTTCGCCGACCCGGCGGTGGTCGGCACCGGCGGCGCGATCGCGCCGGACTGGCAGTACGCCCGGCCGCGGTGGATGCCTGACGAGTTCCTGTGGGCGGTCGGCGGCTCGTACGCCGGCATGCCCACCAGCACGGCACCGATCCGCAACGTCTGGTCGGCCAGCATGGTCGTGCGCCGCGAGGCCTTCAACGCGGTCGGCGGGTTCCGGGTCGGCTTCGGCAAGCTCGGCGGCGTCAACCGGCCCGAGGACACCGAACTCTGCCTGCGGATGAGCGCGCTGGCCGGCGGCCATTGGATGTACGTGCCGGACGCCACCATCCGCCACGAGGTGCCGGCCCGCCGATCCACTTTCAATTTCTTCCTGCACCGCTGCTACGCCGAGGGCCGCGGCAAGGTGCAGATGGCCGGCATGCACGACGGCTCCGAGACCCTCGGCACCGAGCGGGCCTACCTGCGGTCGCTGCCCCGGGCGGTGTTCCGCAACCTCGGCGCCGGCTTGGCCGGCCGGGGCGTCGACAACTTCCTGCAGGCCGGCGGCGTCGTCGCCGGGGTGGCCGCGGCGGGCTGGGGCGGCGTCGTCGAGACGGTCAAGTCCAAGCGCACCGTGCGCCCCGAGCTGGAGGTGGCCCGATGAACAGCGCCGAGCTGAAGATCCCCGCGCCGACCGTCGACGACTCGGACGTCCTG
>DASWMR010000785.1:0-16753 GCA_036399635.1 Actinoplanes sp.
GCCGATGCCCTTGATGCTGACCGACACGGTGTCACCCGGCACGATCTGGCTCACGCCGGCCGGCGTACCGGTCAGGATGATGTCGCCGGGCAGCAGGGTCATCACGTGCGAGACGTAGGACACCAGGGTCGGTACGTCGAACACCATGTCGGAGGTGCGGCCGAGCTGGCGGACCTCCATCGCCTCCGGGTCGCGGCCGACCTCGCACCTGATCTCCAGGTCGCTCACGTCCAGGTCGGTGACGATCCACGGGCCGATCGGGCAGAACGAGTCGAAGCCCTTCGCCCTGGTCCACTGTGGGTCGCTGCGCTGCAGGTCGCGGGCGGTCACATCGTTGCCGACGGTGTAGCCGAAGATCGCCCTCTCGGCGCCGGCCCGGTCGACCCGGCGTGCTCCGGTGGCACCGATCACCACGGCCAATTCGGCCTCTTCCTCGACCCGCTTGGACTGCGGCGGGATCCGGATCGCGTCGTTCGGCCCGATCACCGAGGTGGACGGCTTGATGAAGATCAACGGCTCCTTGGGGACCTCGTTGCCGAACTCGGCGGCGTGGTCGGCGTAGTTGCGGCCGACACCGATCACCTTGCTGGAGAAGATCGGGGCCAGCAACCGTACGTCGGCAAGCGCCCACCGCTGCCCGGTGAAGCGAACCGTCTCGAACGGCAGCGATCCGATCTCGGCGACGGTCAGGCCGGACGCGCCGTCACCCTCGACGACACCGAACGACACTCCACCGGCATGAACAAAACGGGCGAATCGCACGGGTGATCCCATCACTAGTGGCCAGAACTCACCCGGGAATCTACGCCGGGCGAGTGGCCCCGTTCGACTCCGCGCCCAGCCGCGGGAACGGCACCAGCGAGAAGACCACCTCGACCGGCACCTCGAAGTAGGCACAGATCCGAAGTGCCAGGTGCAGACTCGGGCTGAACTCGCCACGCTCCAGGTAGCCCACCGTCTGGTAGTGCACCCCCAGAGCGTCGGCGAGCTGCCGCCGCGATATGCCGCGCTCGGCACGCAGCATGGCGATCCGGTTGTACGTGACCTCGCTGCTCATCCGCTCCCTCAACCACCGACGCGCGTCATCGCCCGCTCGCGCCGCGCCGCAACCGCCGAGCCCGACTCGCGACGCGCCATCCGCCGCAGGATCGACGGGGCGAGCGCGAGCCCGACCGCCGCCCACAGGCCGAGCACCCCGAACGTCTCGAGGTGTCGCCAGGAGTGGCTCAGCTCCACCGCGGCCAGCGAGTCGGGCAGGAAGGCCGACCGCATACCCAACCCTAGCCAGTAGACCGGGAACCCCTGGGCAACGCCCTGCAGCCAGCCCGGCATGGCGCTGATCGGATAGAAGATGCCGGAGACGGCGACCAGGCCGATCATCGGCAACATGATCAGGCCCAGGTTCCGCGGGTTGCCGAGGATCGAGCCGAGCACCGCGCCCAGTGGCATGGTCGCGATGAAGGCGAGCGGCACCAGCCAGAACAGGGTGAACCAGCCCTCGGCGTCGACCCGCAGGCCGTCCACCAGCAGCAGGCCGGGCACCAGCTGAAGAATCAGACTGATCAGCGCCATGCCGCCGACCTGCACCGCCTTGCCGACCAGATAGCCGCCCATCCCGTTCGGCGTGGCCTTGGCCCGCAGCAGCGTGCCGTCCTCCCGGTCGACGACGAGCAGCTGGGCCACGCTGACCAGGCCGGCGAAGGCCAGGCCCATGCCGAACGCGCTGGGCAGCGTGCGCGCGCCGAGCGAGAAGTCGGTGCCGGGCACGTGCACGTCACGCATGAAGAAGATCGTGCCGAGTAGCAGAACAGTGGGGAACAGGTAACCCCACAGGTCGACGCCGCTGGTCAGGGTCTGGCGCAGCTCGATGCCGCCGCGCGCCAGCCCGGCCTTCAGCGTGGCGATCATTTGGCGCCTCCCTCGGCGTCGCGGACCAGCTTCATATAGGTGTCCTCCAGGCTGGTCCGGCGGACCTCGAGGTCGGCGATGTCCTCGCCGTACTGCGCGAAGAGCTCGCGGACGAAGCGGGTGGACTCGGCCGCCGAGTGCACGAAGCGCTGGCCGTCGCGGGTCCAGCGGATCTCGGTTTCGCCGGCCACCTGCCGGGACAGCTGGTCGGCCGAACCGTCCGCGATGATCCGGCCGCCGGCCAGGATGACGATCCGGTCGGCGAGCTTCTCCGCCTCGTCGAGGTCGTGCGTGGTGAGCAGGATCGTGGTGTCGTCCACATCGGTCAGCCGGTGCACCAGGTCGTGGAATTCACGGCGGGCCGCCGGGTCGAAGCCCACCGTGGGCTCGTCCAGAAAGAGCAGCTCGGGGCGGCCGACGATGCCGATCGCGACGTCCAGCCGGCGGCGCTGCCCGCCGGAGAGCCGGGCGATGCGGGTGCCCGCCGAGTCGGTCAGGCCGACCACCTCGAGCAGGTCGTCGACCGGCCACGGCCGGGCGATCACGGTGGTGCTGTAACGCGCGTAGTAGCTGCCGAGGTGTTTCAGCAGCTCGCGGACCCGCCACTTGCCGTGGTCGCGCCAGGACTGCAGGACCACACCGAGCCGGGCCCGCCACTGCTCACCGCCGTCCGCCGGATCGACGCCCAGGACGCGCACCTCGCCCGCCGACCGCATCCGGAAGCCCTCGAGGATCTCGATGGTGGTGGTCTTACCGGCACCGTTCGGTCCCAGCAGCACGAGCACCTCGCCGCGCCGGGCGGTGAAGGCGACCCCGTCCAGAACGTCGCGAGTGCCGTACCGCATCCGCAGATCGCGGACGTCGATGACCCGCTCGTCCGTCGGCGCCTCGGTGCCGACGCCGAACGCCCCCGTCATAGTCATTCCTCCCATGTCCAGCACGCTATCAAAGATGTAGTAGATCTACTACATTCTTGCGCAGTCATCTTGCCGACCGTCCCGGTGGAGAGATCAACAGCACCACGCAATCGCGCTTATCGGTGATCGTGTAGATCGCTTTGGCTGGATACGCTGGGGTGATGGGGACCAAGCAGGTGAGGGCGCTCACCACGACGCTGCCCTCGATCGCCTGGATTCCCCTGGCCCGGGCACACGCCGAGCGGGCCGACGCGATGACCGCCGGCCACCGCGCCCGCCGCGGCACCGGCGAGAAGCACGCGATCGAGGACTTCCTCTACGACTACTACGGCACCCGGCCCGCGGTGCTGCGCCGCTGGCATCCCGGCGTCGGCACCGGGCTCGCGCCGGCCCCCGACGGGCTGGCCGAGCACGCCGGGTGGAAGTTCTACCTGACCTATCCGGACGGCGTCGTCACCCTCGACCAGGACGCATTCCTGCACGTCCGCGGCGAGAGCGTCCGCTACATCCACGGCCTGCTGACGGCGACCGCGTCCCGGCCGGTCTTCTCCGGCTGCTTCGGGCTGCACGAGTGGGCGATGGTCTATCGCGACCGCGAGCACCGCCACCCGCTGCCGCTGCGGCTCGGCGAGGACGCGACGGACCGGGTGGTGGAGCAGAACCCGATCCGCTGCACGCATTTCGACGCGTTCCGGTTCTTCACCCCCGAGGCGGTCGGCCTCAACCGCCTGCAGCCGACCCGGGCCACCCAGGTCGACCTCGACCAGCCCGGCTGCCTGCACGCCGCGATGGACGTGCACAAGTGGGCGACAAAGCTCGGCCCCGCGGTGCCCGGCGCGCTCGCGCTCGACTGCTTCGCCCTGGCCGGGGACATCCGGCTGCTCGACATGCAGGCCAGCCCGTACGACCTCAGCTCCTATGGGTTTCCGCCGGTGAAGATCGAAACACCGGAGGGCAAGGCCGAGTACGTCGCCCGGCAGCGCGAGTTCGCTCGTCGGGCGGCCGCGTTGCGGGCCCGGCTGATCCGGGTCTGCGAGGAACTGCTGGGCCCGGAAAACGCGGCCCGCAGTCGCGAGGCGGTCGCGCCCTTCAACCACCGCTGACCGCTGGCCCCGCTCGTCGGTCTGCGCCGCTGGTCAGTCTGCCCCGCTCGCTCGTCAGTCTGCGGAGTCGGGCCGGCGGTTGCGTTTGGTCTCGCCGCGCCGCTTCTTGGCCGAGATGCGCCGCTCGACCGCACCTCGCGACGGCTTGGTGGCCCGCCGCAGCCGGGGCGGCGGCGCGATTGCCGACGCCACCAGGTTGCCGAGCCGAGCCGCCGCGGCCTCCCGGTTGCGCAGTTGCGAGCGGTGCTCCGAGGCGGTGATCGTCAGGACACCCTGCACCAACCGTGCACCGAGCCGCTCCACCGCCCGGTCCCGCAGGGTCGCGGGCAGCAGCGTCGACCCGGCGAGATCCCAGGAGAGCTCGACGCGCGAGTCCGTGGTGTTCACGCCCTGCCCACCCGGCCCACTCGACCGGGTGAAGCGCCAGGCCAATTCGGCGGCCGGAATGGTCAGCCGCTCGTTGACCCGCACCTCCTCCATCACGCCGCACAGCATGACACCACGACGACGGCCGACGCCACGCGATATCGATCAAGGGGCGGGCGATCGTTGACCCAGGGGGCAGTATGGGTGGGTGACGTCCCCAAGCGCGCCGGTTGTCACCACCGGCTATCCGTGGCCCATTGCCACCACCCGCCTCTCCAATGGCCTTCGGGTCGTGGCCAGCGAGGAGCGGAGTTCGCCCGTCGTCTGCGTCAACCTCTGGTACGACGTGGGATCCCGGCATGAGCCGGCCGGGCAGACCGGCTTCGCGCACCTGTTCGAGCATCTGATGTTCGAGGGGTCGGTCCATGTGCGCAAGACCGAGCACATGCGTCTCGTCCAGGGCAACGGCGGCTCGCTGAACGCGACCACCAACCCGGACCGGACCAACTACTTCGAGACGATGCCGTCCGAGCATCTCGAGTTGGCGCTCTGGCTGGAGGCCGACCGGATGGGCGGGCTGGTCCCGGCGCTCACCCAACAGACCCTGGACAACCAGCGCGAGGTGGTGAAGAACGAGCGCCGTCAGCGGTACGAAAACGTGCCGTACGGCGATGCCTGGCTGCGCCTGCTCGCCCTGCTCTACCCCGAGGGTCACCCCTACCACCACGCCACGATCGGCTCCATGGAGGATCTCAACGCGGCCGGGGTGGACACGTTCAAGGCGTTCCACCAGCAGTACTACGCGCCGAACAACGCGGTCCTGACGGTGACCGGGGATGCCGGCGCGGACGAGGTCTTCGCGCTGGCCGACAAGTACTTCGGTGCGCTCGAGCCGGTCGTCTCGATCCCGCCCGCGCCCAGCGGGCACCTGAGCGGACCGGCTGGCGAGCCGGCCCGGGAGACGGTCACCGGCGCGGTGCCGGCCCCCCGGATCTACGTCTCGCACCGGACCCACCCGTTCGGCACCGCCGGGTACGACGCGATCACGGTCCTCGCCGCGGTGCTCGGCAACGGTCGGGGCAGCCGGCTCTACCAGCGGCTCGCCGACGGACGGCGGATCGCCCAACCGGATTACATCGGCTCCTACGGGGTGGATCTGGCGCACGCACCGGCCCCGCTGATCATCACGGCGACGGCGAAGGACGGGGTGCCGGTCGAGACCCTTGAGGAAGGGCTGAATGAAGTGATCGGCAGCCTGGTCACCGAGCCGGTCAGCGCCGAGGAACTGTCCCGGGCGAAGGCGTTGCTCACCACCTCCTGGTGGCGGCAGGTGTCCACGGTGGGCGGCCGGGCCGACCTCCTCGGCCGGTACACGACCCAGTTCGGGGAGCCGGAGGCGGCCGCGTACCGCCTGCCGCAGTGGCTCGCGGTGACCGCCGACGACGTCACCGCCGCGGCGGAGTACGCGTTGCAGCCCAGCTCCCGGGTCACGCTCACCTACCTCCCGGAGGGGGAGTCCGCATGACGCTCATCGCCATCCGCCCGACGGCCGGCGAGGCCCGGCCGTACTCGTTCCCGGAGATCCAGCGGGTCACCGTGGCCGGCGGCACGGTCGTCGCCGCCCACCTGCCCGGTCAACTGCTGGCCAGCGCGATGCTGTTGCTCGACGCGGGCGGCGCCCGCGAGTCGGCCGGCCGCGAGGGCACCGCCACCGTGCTGGCCAAATCGTTGGAGGAGGGCACCCGCAAGCGCGACTCCGCCGCGTACGCCCTGGCGCTGGAGGGTCTCGGCGCCGAGCTCTCGCCGTCGGTCGACTGGGACACCTTCCGGGTGAGCGTCGCCGCGCCGGTCCCGCTGCTGCTGGACGCCGTGCGGCTGGCCGCCGAGGCGGTCCGGACGCCGCGGCTGGACCCGGCGGACGTCACCCGGGTACGCGACGACGAGGTCACCGCGCTGCGGATGGACTGGGCGCAACCCGGCCCGCGGGCCGACGCCGCTCTGCGGGCCGACCTGTTCGGCGCGGCCGACCGCTACGGCCGGCCGCTGCACGGCGACCCCGCTTCGGTGGCCGCAGTCTCGGTCGACGACGTGCTTGCCTTCCACCAGCAGTGGATGCTGCGGCCTGGGGTGCTGCTGGTCGCCGGCGACCTGACCACGCTCGACCTGGCCGCGCTGGGCGAGGCGGCCTTCGAGGGCACCGGCGGCGACCCGCTCACGCCGGCCGGACCGCTGGGCGTGCCGCTGCGCGACCGCCGCCGGACCATCCTGGTGGATCGGCCCGGCTCGGTGCAGTCGACGCTGCGGATCGGGCACCGGTCACCGGAACGGTCGACCCCCGACTACGTGCCGATGACGCTCGCCGCGACCGTGCTGGGCGGCGCGTTCACCTCCCGGCTCAACCACCTGATCCGCGAGGTCAAGGGCTACACGTACGGGATCCGGGGCGCGTACGCGATGTCCCGCCGGTTCGGCCGGTTCGAGGTGGCCGCCGGGGTGCAGACCGCGGTGACCGTCCCGGCGATCACCGACACCCTCGGCGAGATCACCCGCACCCAGCTCGAGGGGGTCACCGAGGACGAGCTGGCGGTGGCCCGGTCGTGGCGCGCCGGGCAGCTCTCGGTCGAGATGCAGACGCCGGGCGCGATCGTCGGGGCGCTCAGCACGCTTGTCGTGCACGGCCTGCCGGACGACTACTACGCGACGCTGCGCCGGCAGTACCTCGAGGCGACCGTGGCCGACGTCTCCACGGCCGCCGCCGCCCACCTGCACCCCGGCGGGCTGACCCTGGTCATCGAGGGCGACGCGGCGGTGCTGCGCGACGACCTCGCGGCGGCGGATTTCGGCGACCTGGTCGACGTCGACCTCTGAGTCGCCCAGGGCCTGTCTGGGAAGAACATCGTCGATGCCGGTGGCCACCTCCACCGGTATCGATGATGTGAGTTGTGGCGCCATCGCCCGGATCGACGAGGCCGGCCCGATAGCTTTGCCGGCATGACGATCACCACGGCGGCGACCGGGCGGCGACCGGTGCGACGGGTGACCCGGATGGTGTTGCTCACCCTGCTGGTGCTGCCCGGCCTGGTCTGGGCGGTGGTCCGGCTCTTCGGCTGGGAGCGCGGTGCTGCCATCCCGGTGTTCGCCTTCACGCCCTACGTGGCGGCCTGGGCCTGGGTCCCGGTGGCGGTGGCCTGCTGGGCGCGCCGATGGCTGATCGCTGCCGCCGCCGCGATCGCCGCGCTGGTGCTGGCCGGGTGTGTGCTGCCCCGGGCGTTGCCGGATTCCGACCGGGGGCCGACGACCGGCATACCGCTGACCGTGATGACCGTCAACATGTTCGTCGGTGCCGCCGATCCGGCCGCGGTGGTGCAGCTGGTCCGCGACAACGACGTCGCGGTGCTGGCCGTGCAGGAGTTCACCACGCAGGCCAAGGAAGGGCTCACCGCGGCGGGGCTCGACCGGCTGCTGCCGTTCCACGCGCTCGCCGACGAGTGGGGCGGCACCGGGTCGGGGCTCTACTCCCGCGTCCCGATGACCGCGACCGGGTCCAACCGCGGCGGCGGAGGCGGGCTGCAGGAGGGCAACCTGCAGGCGTACGGGACGATCCAGCCGCCGGGTGCCGGGCCGTTGGCCGTCCAGTCGGCCCACGTGCTCGCGCCGGCCGCGATCGCCGCGCTCGGCGACTGGCGGGCCGACCTGGACGCCGAACCGCGGGCGGACGCGGACGGCATGCCCCGGATCCTGCTCGGCGACTTCAACGCGACGCTCGACCACGGCGCAGTCCGAGACCTGATCGACAGCGGTTACCGGGACGCCGCGGACGCGGACGGCGAGGGCCTGATCGGCACCTGGGGGCCGTACGCGGGCCGGCCCGTCCCGCCGATCACACTCGATCACATCCTGGTGGACAAGCGGATCGGTGTACGCGGAGTACGCGTGTTCGGGATAACCCACGGCGACCACCGTGCCGTTATCGCATCACTGACCGTTCCGGCCGCGCCGTGACCGTGCTGTGGTGCTGGCTTCTGCCGCTACCCGGCCTGCTCTGGGCGGTCATCCGGCTCGGCGGCTGGGAACGCGGCCTGCTCGTCCCGTTGTTCGCCTTCACCCCGTACGTCGCCGTCTGGTCCTGGCTGCCGGTGGTGCTCGCGTTCGGCACCCGCCGATGGACGGCCGGTGGGGTGGCGCTGATCGCCGCCCTGGCGCTGACCGCCGCGGTCCTGCCCCGGGCGCTGGCGAGCGGCGATCGTGGCCCCTCGACCGGCGTCCCGCTCGGCGTGATGACCAGCAACATGCTCTACGGCCAGGCCGACCCGGAGACGATCGTCCGGCTGGTCCGGAAGCACGAGGTGGCCGTGCTGGCCGTGCAGGAGTTCACGCCGGACGGCCGCCGGGCACTGGCCGACGCCGGGCTGGGCGACCTGCTGCCGTACTCCTCACTCGCCGATGAACCCGGCTCCCCCGGCTCCGGCGTCTACTCCCGCTTCCCGGTCACCGCGGCCGGGGCGCGGCGCAACGGCGGGGGCTTCCAGCAGGCGTACGCGACGATTGACGTCCCGGGCGCCGGTGCGGTGGCGGTCGAGTCGGCGCACCCGCTCGCGCCGTACGCGCTCAACGTCCTCGGTCACTGGCACGCCGACCTGCGCGCCCAGCCGCGACCGGCCGAGGACGGGCCGCCGTCGATCCTGCTCGGCGACTTCAACGCGACCCTCGACCACGGCCCGCTGCGTGCCCTGCTCGCCGCCGGCTACCGGGACGCGGCCGAGGCGGCCGGGCGCGGCCTGATACCCACCTGGCCGGCCAACAGGCGGCCGGTGCCACCCGTCACTATCGACCACGTGCTCGTAGACGAACGAATAGGCGTACGCAGGGTGAGTGTGCACCGCATCCCGAAGAGTGACCACCGCGCGGTAGTCGCCCAACTGACCGTGCCGGCAGCCGACCGATGACGGTGACCACCCGGCTGATGGCCGTGACCGACGCCGCCGAGCTGGCGGCGCTGCTGAAGGCGAACCGCGAGTTTCTCGCGCCGTTCGAGCCGGCACGCAGCCCGGAATACTTCACCGTCAACGGCCAGCGCATGGTCATCGCGGAGATGCTGCGGCAGCGGGCGACCGGCAGCACCGTGCCGCACCTGATCGTCGAGCACGACCGGATCGTCGGCCGGATCGTGCTCAGCGCCATCGCCCGTGGACCGTTCCAGTCGGGCAGCCTCGGCTACTGGGTAGCGGCCGACGTGAACGGCCGCGGCGTGGCGTCGGCGGCCGTCGCCCACCTAGCCCGCCTCGCGTTCGGCGAGCTCGGGCTGCACCGGATCGAGGCGGGCACGCTGGTGCACAACCTCGGATCGCAGCGGGTGCTGGAACGCAACGGCTTCCGGCGGTACGGCTTGGCGCCGCGCTACCTGAAGATTGCCGGCGAGTGGCAGGACCACGTCCTGTTCCAGCTGCTGAACCCCGCCTAAACCGGGGGCGCTGGTGTCTGGCGGTGGTCGGAGTGGCCGAGGTCGCGGTCGGGGGCGATCCGGTCGCGTACCAGGCGTTTGATCTCGGCCAGCTCGCCGAAGCCGCTCTCCTTGCGTGACCAGATCGTCTCGTCGTCGAGGCGGATCTCGAAGACTCCGCCGGTGCCCGGCACCAACGCCACCTCGCCCAGCTCGCGTTGGAAGGTGGTCAGCAACTCCTGCGCGGTCCACGCGGCGCGCAGCAGCCAGCGGCACTGCGTGCAATATTCGATCTCCAGCCGGGGCTGCCTGTTCGTCACGGCCACCGAGTCTATGCAGGCCCCGTTACCAACGCGCACCGCGTCCATATTCGGATGCGATGGCGCCGGCACCGCTCTAGCGTGAGGCCATGGGATGCAGCTTCTTGACGACGACGCCGGGTTGTCCCGGCGTGCGTCTCTGCTGACCCGACTTTCAGCTTTCGACACGGCCCCGGGCGAGATGCCCGGGGCCGTTCCGCGTCCCGAGGCTCGCCCCTTCCGCAAGGAGACCTCGGATGTCCATCGACCACCGCCGGCTCGGACGCGAGCTGGACCTCTTCGACTCTGATCCGCTGATCGGTGCCGGCCTGCCGTTCTGGTTACCGGCCGGCGCCGCCGCACGCCACGAAGTGGAGTCCTACCTGCGGGAGCTGGAACGCCGCGCGGGCTATCAACACGTCTACTCCCCCGCGCTGGGCAAACGGGAGATGTATGAACTATCTGGGCACTGGGGTCATTTCGCGGATGACATGTTCCCGCCCATGCCGATCGGCGACGACGAGCTGGTCCTGCGGCCGAGTCTCTGCCCGCATCACGCGCTCATTTTCAAGGCGCGGCAACGCTCGTACCGGGACCTGCCCTTGCGGATCGCCGAGCTCGGGCCGATGTTCCGGGCCGAGCGTTCCGGGGTGCTCGGCGGCCTCGCCCGGGTGCGGTCGATCCAGCTCAACGACTCGCACAACTTCTGCGCGCTCGACCAGGCCGGTGCCGAGGTGGCCGCGGTGCTGCGACTGATGCGCGAGGCGCACGCGGCGCTCGGTTTCGAACGGCGGCGGCTGCGGCTGTCGCTGCGCGGGGCGGGCGGGAAGTACGGCGGCGACGAGGCGATGTGGGTGCAGGCCGAGAATCTGCTGCGCGAGGCGCTCGACGTCGCGGGCATGCCGTACGAGGAGGCGGCCGGCGAGGCTGCCTTCTACGGGCCGAAGATCGACGTGCAGATCGCCGACCCGGCCGGGCGGGAGTCAAGCCTGGCCACCGTGCAGATCGACTTTCACCAACCGGAGCGCTTCGACCTGTCCTATGCGGATGCGTCCGGCGGGCGGTCCCGGCCGGTGATGGTGCACCGCAGTCTGGCCGGGTCGATGGAGCGGCTCTTCGGGCATCTGATCGAGGCGCACGCGGGCGCGTTTCCGGTCTGGTATGCGCCGGTGCAGGTCGTCGTGCTGCCCGTCGGGGCCGGGCACCAGGCGGCTGCCGCAGCGTTCGCCCGGGCGGCGATCGAGGCCGGGTTGCGGGCCGAGGTGCGGCAGGACGGCTCGATCGGTAACCGGATCCGGGAGGCCGCGGCCCGCAAGGTGCCCTACGTTGCGGTGATCGGCGAGCGCGAGGCGGCGGCGGGTGCGGCCGCGCTGCGGCTTCGGGACGGGCGGAAACTGCCGGCTCAACCGGCGGCCGAGGCGATCGCGCTGATCTCGGCGGTGGCGGTCGGGCGGTCGGGCGCGCTGCTGCCCGGGTGATCGACGCTTGCTCTGCTCACCAAAAACGCAAGCAGGTAAGACTCACCCTTGCTCTGCTCACCAGAAAGGCAAACAGGTAAGACTCACCCTTGCTCTGCTCACCAAAAAGGCAAACAGGTGAGCAGAGCAAGGACGGAGCGTCAGACTGCGGTTGTCGTGCGCGCCAACCCGTACGTCAAAGCGTCGACCAACGCCACCCAGCTCGCCTCGACCACGTTCTCGTGCACACCGACCGTGGTCCACTCCCGGTCACCGTCGCCGGTCTCCAGCAGCACTCTGATAACGGCGTTGGTGCCGTGGCTGCCTTCCAGGATGCGCACCTTGTAGTCGGTCAGTTCGAACTTCTTCAGCTGCGGGTAATGCTGGGAAAGCGCCGCTCGCAGGGCCTCATCCAGCGCGTTCACCGGACCGTTCCCCTCGGCAGTGGCGATCACGCGCTCGCCGCGTACCCGCACCTTGACCGTCCCCTCGGAAACCACCGAGCCGTCCTCGCGGTGTTCGACCTGCACCCGGTAGGACTCCAGGGTGAACGGGCGGGCGTAGCCGGCACCCGGCAGTTCGCCGCGGACCAGCAGCTCGAACGAGGCGTCGGCGGCCTCGAACGACCAGCCCCCGGCCTCCAGCTCCTTCACCCGCCGGGTCACCGTCGTGACGGTGTCCGGGTGGCCGGCCAGTTCCAGGCCGAGCTCGCGGCTCTTGAGCTCGATGCTGGCCCGGCCGGCCATCTCGGTCACCAGGATCCGCATGTCGTTGCCCACAACCGACGGGTCGACGTGGTTGTAGAGCAGCGGATCCACCTTGATCGCGCTCGCGTGCAGTCCCGCCTTGTGGGCGAAAGCGGCAGCCCCGACATAGGCCTGGTGGGTGTCGGGGGCGATGTTGGCGATCTCGGCGAGCGCGGCCGAAACCCGCGTCGCCTTTTCGAGGCAGCCGTCCGGTAGGACCTGGACCCCGAGCTTGAGCTGGATGTTGCTGACCGTCGCGAACAGGTCGGCGTTGCCGGGGCGCTCGCCGTAGCCGTTGGCGGTGCACTGGAAATGCCGGACGCCGGCCTCGACCGCGGCGATGGTGTTGGCCACCGCGCAGGAGGTGTCGTTCTGGCAGTGGATGCCGAGCCGGTCGGCGGTCACCCCGGCGCGCTCGACCACCTCGTCGATCGCCTTGGTGATCATCGAGGGGAGCATGCCACCGTTGGTGTCGCACATGATCACTCGCTCGGCGCCGGCCTCAAAGGCAGTGCGGACAACCGAGGCCGTGTACGCGGCGTCGTAGCGGAAGCCGTCGAAGAAGTGCTCACAATCGACGAACGCCCGTCGGCCGTTGGCGACCAGGTGACGTACGGTGTCCCGGACCATCGCCAGGTTCTCCTCGCCGGTCGTGCGCAGCGCCCGCTCGACGTGCCGGATGTCGCTCTTCGCGACCACGCAGACCACCGGGGTGCCGGCGTCGAGCAGCGCCTTGACCTGCGGATCGGCCGCGACGTCAACGCCCGCCTTACGGGTGGCGCCGAAGGCGACGAGCAACGCGTTGTGCAGCGTCAGCTCGGTCTTGGCGCGCTCGAAGAACTCGGTGTCCTTGGGCATGGCGCCGGGCCAGCCGCCCTCGATGAAGCCCACGCCGAACTCGTCCAGCAGCTTCGCGACTGCCAGCTTGTCGGCGACCGAGTAGCTGATGCCTTCGCGCTGGCCGCCGTCGCGGAGCGTGGTGTCGAAGACCTGGTAGTCCATGGCGGGGTTCCCTTTCACTTCAATGAGACGACCAACAAAAAGACCCCCCGCGGAGGCGGGAGGTCTGCGCGTCGGCGAGGAGTCAGCCGGCGCGCTAGGTGCCAATAATGAGCACGGAGTTGGTCACGCCATGAAGCATGCCACTAACCGCTGCCATGGGAAGCGTTGTTCCACCTTTCGAGACTAGTCTCGGCGTGGTGACCGACTCATACCCCCGGATTCTCGGTTTCTCGAACGCGTACAACTTCCGCGACGTGGGCGGCTATCCCGGACTCGACGGCCGCACCGTGCACTGGCGCCGCCTCTTCCGGTCGGACGCGCTGCACCGGCTCGGCGAGGCGGACGCCGAGGCATTCGACAAGCTCGGCATCCGTACGGTGATCGACCTGCGCCGCCCGTTCGAGATCGAGAAGTTCCCACGGGTCGCTGAGAGCCACGGCGTGGACTACCACAACCTGGTGCTGCGGCACGTGGACTGGGAAACGGTCGAGCACCCCGACGACGTGGTGCACGAGCGCTGGCTGGCCGACCGCTACCTGAACTTCGCCGAGGACGGCCGGGAGGCGCTGCTGGCCTCGCTGCGGCTGATCGCTGACCCGGCGAGCGCCCCGGTGGTCGTGCACTGCATGGCCGGCAAGGACCGCACCGGCACGGTCTGCGCGCTGACCCTCTCCCTGCTCGGGGTGTCCGATCAGGACATCGCCGCGGACTACGCGCTGACCACCACGGCGATGGAGCGGCTGACCGCGTACCTGCTGCAGACGCACCCGGAAGCGGTGCAGGGCAACGAGCACATGTTCGACTCGCCCGAGGGCGCCATCCTGACGTTCCTCGACGACCTGCGGGCGCTGCACGGTTCGGTGGAGGGCTATGCCGCCGAGATCGGGCTCACCGACGCCGAGCTGGCGTCGATGCGCGCGCACATGCTGACCGATTAGAGAACCCGGTTTAGAGAACTCGGTGCACCCAGCCGAACGGGTCGGCGGCCCGGCCGCGCTGGATGTCGACCAGTTGCTTACGCAGGCCCATGGTGACCTCGCCGGAGCCGCCGTCGGCCACCGTGAACTCGCCGTCCAGGCTGCGGATCGTCCCGATCGGGGTGATCACCGCGGCCGTGCCGCAGGCGAACGCCTCGCGGATTCGGCCGGAGGCGGCACCGTCGCGCCACTCGTCGATGCTGACCGGGCGCTCGACGACCTCGCGGCCGTCCCGGCCGGCCAGCGTGATCACCGAGTCGCGGGTGATGCCCGGCAGGATCGTCCCGGTCAGCGGCGGGGTCACCAGGCTGCCGTCGTCCAGCACGAAGAACACGTTCATGCCGCCGAGCTCGTCGACGTAGCGCCGCTCAAGGGCGTCCAGGTAGACGACCTGGTCGCAGCCGTGCTCGATCGCCTCGGCCTGGGCGGAGAGCCCGGCCGCGTAGTTGCCGCCGCACTTGGCCGCGCCGGTGCCACCGGGCGCCGCCCGCGTGTAATCCGGGGTGACCCAGACCGACACCGGCTTGACGCCGCCGGAGAAGTACGGCCCGACCGGCGAGGCGATCACCAGGTAGAGGTATTCCAGGGCCGGCCGCACGCCGAGGAAGACCTCACTCGCGTACGCGAAGGGGCGCAGGTAGAGGCTGCCTTCCTCACTCTGCGGGAGCCAGGCCCGGTCGATCGAGATGATCTCGCGCAACGACTGGAGGAAGACCTCCGGCGGGAGCGTAGGCATCGCCATCCGTTGCGCGGACTGGGCGAAACGGGCGGCGTTGGCGTCCGGGCGGAACATCGCGACGCCACCATCCGGGAGCGTGTACGCCTTCAGGCCCTCGAAGATCTCCTGCGCGTAGTGCAGCACGGCGGCGGCCGGGTCCATCGGGATCGGGGCGCGGGCCTCGACCCGGGGCTCGTACCAGCCCTTACCGTCCGCGTACCGGATGGTGACCATGTGATCGGTGAAGACGCGACCGAAGCCGGGGTTGGCCAGCAGCGTGGCGCGCTCGTCGTCCGCCACGGGTGCCGGGTTCGGACGGATCTCAAAATCGAGGCTGTCGCCACCAGTCATGACAGAACAACCTGCTTTCTACGCAAAGGAGGATCCACGGAGGCCACGCAGCGCGCACCCGCGGCGAAAACTCCAGAGAAACCCCCGGAAGGCGGAGTGCCCCACGAATTTACCCCGAACGGCCGTTAAGCGTCAGAGTGCGGCGGCGACCCGGTCGCCGACGTCGGCGGTACGCAGCGACGCGCCCGGCGCGCGGGCGGCGACCTCGGCCGCGACCGCCTCGGATACTCGGGTGGCCTCATCGTGGTGGCCCAGGTGCTCGAGCAGCAGAGAGGCGGACAGGATGGCCGCCGCCGGGTCGGCGATGCCCTGGCCGGCGATGTCCGGCGCGGAGCCGTGCACCGGCTCGAACGTCGACGGGTACTTGCGCTCCGGGTTCACCGAGCCGCTGGCCGCCATGCCGATGCCGCCGGTCACGGCCGCGGCGATGTCGGTGAGGATGTCACCGAAGAGGTTGTCGGTCACCACCACGTCGTACCGCTGCGGGTTGCTGACCATGAACATGCTGGCCGCGTCGATGTGCTGGTATTCCGTGCTGACCTCGGCAAACTCGGCGGCGACGGCGGCGAACGTGCGCGCCCAGAGGCTGCCGGCCTTGGTCAGAACATTGGTCTTGTGCACCAGGGTGAGGTGCCGGCGGTCGCGACGCTGGGCCCGCGCGAAGGCGTCCCGGACGACCCGCTCGACGCCGTACCGCGTGTTCAGGCTCTCCTCGGTGGCGATCTCGGCCGGGGTGTCCTTGTGCAGAACGCCGCCGGCGCCGACATACAGCCCCTCGGTGCCCTCGCGGACGACCACCATGTCGATCTCACCGGGCTTCACCCCGGCCAACGGGCTGGTCGTGCCCGGCCACAGCTTGGAGGGGCGGAGATTCACGTACTGATCGAAGTCGAACCGCAGCTTGAGCAGCAGCCCGCGCTCGAGCACCCCCGGCGGCACGCTCGGGTCGCCGATCGCACCCAGCAGGATGGCGTCGTGGCCGGCCAGCTCATCCTCGACGGACTGCGGCAGCACCTCGCCGGTGCGGTTGTAGAAGCGGGCACCCAGGTCGTAGTCGTGGAACTCGGCGCCCGGCAGAACCGCCTCAATGACCTTGCGAGCCTGCGCCGTCACCTCGGTCCCGATGCCGTCGCCGGCCACCACCGCGATCCGCGCCACGCTCACGTCTGCTCCCTCACCGTCACCGCTCTGATCCGACCAGGCTAGCCCGCCTTCCCGTCCCTCGGTACGCCGGTCCCATTTGGTGAATACCCCCGGCGGTCGGTCAATCCACCGGGCAGCCCAGCCTCGCGGCAACCGCCGCCGGGTCGCCTTCGCCGGTCACGCCTCGGAAGAGCTCTTCCAGGACGGCTTCCGATTTGCGCGGTGGAGAGACGCCCGGCCAACCCGGTCCCGGACAGGTCGCCGCCGGCGCGACCGTGCCAGCACACCGCCGCGACGATGCCGAGCACGACCGACCGGATCGTTCG
>DASWMR010000786.1:0-3666 GCA_036399635.1 Actinoplanes sp.
TGACAGCACGGGGTGACAGCACGGGGTGACAGCGCGGGGTGACAGCGCGGGGTGACAGCACGGGGGCGACAGGGTGACGTGCCAGCGCGTGCCTGACAGCGAGGCGTGACGGGTGGCAGGCGGACGGTGGCCGTTGGATGCTCGGACCGGCGCTGCGGGGGTGGGGCGGATGCGGCAGCATGGTGGGATGACGAAGCTGACCGGGCAGCAGATCGCCGACCAGAAGCTTGAGGGCTGGGCCTACCTGTATGCCTTCCTGAAGACTCGCATCGCCACGCCTGACTTCGCGGCCGGGCTTGCGCTGGTGAACGCGATCGGTGCGGTGGCCGAAGAGTTGGATCATCATCCGGATGTTGACCTGCGGTATTCGTTCGTCGAGATTCGGCTGCGCAGTCATGATGTCGGTGCGGTCACCGAGCGCGATATCCGGCTGGCGCGCCGGATCGATGAGCTGGTCGCCTCCGCGGGGCTGACCACCGATCGCGCCGAGTTGTTGCACCTGGAGCTTGGCCTGGACAGTCCCGACGCGCAGCGGGTGGGCGACTTCTGGGCGGCGGTGCTCGGCACTGAGAACCGCGGTGCGGAAGTGGTCGATCCGGCCGGTGTGCAGCCGACCGTCTGGTTCCAGGAGTCCGGCAGCGATGAGCCGCGGCAGCGCTGGCACTTCGACCTGTGGGTCGAGCCCGAGCGGGTGCAGCCGATCATCGATCGGGCGATTGCCGCCGGCGGGTCCCTGGTCAGCGACGCGGCTGCACCCAGCTTCTGGGTGCTCGCCGACGCCGAGGGCAACCGGGTGTGCCTGTGCACCTGGAAGGACCGACGCTGAGGCGCCACCCGACGGCCCACACACAGCATGGCGCCGGGCCGGGGCCGAGTCGGCCAGAAGAGACCCGCACCGCGTGCGCATTGCGCCGACCCGGGCCGACCCGCCCGAAGAGCCCCGCACAGCGTGCGCATGGCGAGGCCCGGGCCGACCCGAAGCGCTCCGCCCGAGGTGCGCAGGGCGCCGAGCGGGCGCGACGGACAGCTACTGCGAGGTCGGCTGTGGGCCGCACAGGGTGCGGATGGCGCCTAGCAGGGTTGAGCGGGTGAAGGGCTTCTCGATCAGCATGCTGTTGTCGTCCAGGTGCAGCTGCGGGCCGAGCGACGCGGCCGTGTAGCCGGACATGTAGAGCACCGGCAGGTGCGGGTGGTGGGTGCGCAGTGCCGAGGCCAGCTCGGGGCCGGTCATCGACGGCATCACCACGTCGGTGATCAGCAGGTCCGGGTGCGAGCCCGCGGCCACCTGGGTAACTGCCATCAGTGCGTCGGTGGCGACCGTGATCTCGTACCCGGCCGGCTCGATCAGGCGTTGCACCAGCTGGGCCACCTCGGGTTGGTCCTCGACGATCAGCACCCGGCCGATCACCGACTGCACGCCCTGGCGGCCCTCGACCGGTGACGTACGCTCCTCGGCCGCCGGCAGATAGAGGTGGACCGTGGTGCCCATCCGGGGCTTCGACTCCAGCTCGATGAAGCCGCCGATGCCCTGCACGATGCCGGCGGTGGTGGCCAGGCCCAGCCCGGCGGCGGTCGGCCGGGTGGTGAAGAACGGCTCCAGCGCACGCTGCCGCACCTCCTCGGTCATGCCCACCCCGGTGTCGGTGATGACCATGTGCACCAGGCGGCCGGCGGGTACTCCCTCGCGCCGCTGGTCCGGCTCGACGAGCTCGTTCATCGCGGCGACCCGCAGCATGCCGCCGTGCAGCATCGCGTCGCGGGCGTTCGCGGCCAGGTTGACCAGCGCCTGCTCGAGCGGGCCCCGCTCGGCGCGCACCGGCCACACGTCCGGGCCGAAGGCGAGGTCGAGGCCGATGTGCTCGCCCAGCGTGCGGCTGAACAGCGACTGGACGTCGGTGAGCAGGTCCGGGATCGGGATGATCTCCGGCCGGTTTCCGTCGCTGCGACCGAACGCGAGCAGCTGGTGGGTCAGTGTGCGGCCGGTGTTGACCGCTTCGAGGATGTCGTTCGCCAGCTGGTGCTGCGGGGAGCCCTCGTCGAGGCCGGTGGCGATCATGTCGGCCGAGCCGCCGATGACCGTCAGCAGGTTGTTGAAGTCGTGCGAGATGCCGCCGATCAGCTGTCCCAGGCTGTCCAGCCGGCGCAGGTGGTCGAGCTGACGCTTGAGGCCACGGGCGTCGATGTGGTCGGTGGTGTCGGTGACCATGCAGACCACGCCGTTGAACCCGCCGTGGTCGTCGACCAGCGGCATCATGCTCATCCGGATGCTGCGCTGCGAACCGTCGGCGCGCATCATCCGGCTGGCGCCCACCGTCGAGCGGCCGGACTCGCACTCGGAGATGCGCCGGGCCAGCTCTTTCTGCCCCAGGTTGTCCAGGAAGCCGCGCAGCGACACCCCGACCAGCTGGGAGCGGGGCATGCCCAGGACGACACCGATGGGCTCGTTGGCGTACGTCACCACGCCTTCCGCATCGAGCTGGAGTACCCCCTCGGGGATCGTCTCCAGCACCCGCCGATAGCGCTCCTCGCTGGCCCGCAGCCGTTCCAGGGCCCGCGCGCTGGAGCAGGCCAGCGCCAGCTCACCGGCGATGTCCCGGGCCAGCTCGACCTCGGCGGTCGAGTAGAGGGCTCCCGGCGTCTCCCGGGTCAGGACCAGATACCCCGCGTACGTGTTGTCGACGATCACCGGGCACAACACGGCCGCGTGGATCTGGTGCTCGTCGCCCGCGAGCGGTTCCACCCCGTCGCCGGCCAGCACTATCGGGCGACGGCTGGCGGCCAGCGTGGTGGAGAAGTCGTCGTCCGGCAGTTGCCCGGCGTGCTCGAGCACCCGGGCGATCGACGCCGAGCGTTCATCGTCGATGTGGTGGTAGGTGATCGCGTCGTAACGGCCGTCGTCGCGCAACAACTGCACGCCGGCGCCGTCGCCGACCATGTCAGCGGCGGCGCGGGCGGCCGTCGAGCGCACCGCGGCTGGATCATCGGAGACCCGGCTGAGAGCCAGGGCAAGATCGGCTAGTGCGTACCGGAGGGGGTAAGCCATGACACCCATGCGGACATGATCCGTGTCTGCTGGGGTGGGCGAGACCGGTTCGGCGGCATTGCAACCAAGTGACCCGGGGCATTCGACGCACCGCATCGGCGAGCGGCACCGAGGTGACCGCGACCAGCGAGCTACAACGGGCGCTGACCTCCGGCGGAAGTGCGACCTTCCGCTTCATCGCCGCGGGCGCACCCAGCACCCCGACGGCGACCTGCACGGCCGCCGCGTAAGACCTTTCCACTGGGCCGCCGCCGGGCTACAGTGCCATTTGGGAGCGCTCCCATATGACGATCTGGTACTGACGATCAAAGCCCGGCGGCGGAAGGAGATCATCAGCACGAACCTGCAATTCCGGCGGTAACAAGCTCGGGGGATGTGGTGCCCTCCTCATCCCCCACCGCACTACCCAGTTACGCGAACAGCCCCTCAAGCGAACAGCGCGCTCACCGACTCGCCGTTGTGAATGCGGCGCATCGCCTCGGCCAGCGCGGGTGCCACCGACAGCACGGTCAGCTTGTCGGTACCGGCCCCGTGCGGGATCGGCACTGTGTTCGTGCAGACAATCTCCTCGATGTCCTTCTCGGCGGAGAGCCGCCGCAGCGCGTCAGCGGCGAACAGCCCGT
>DASWMR010000787.1:0-4385 GCA_036399635.1 Actinoplanes sp.
CCGGATCAGCCTGGGTCTTCCGGTACGCGAACTCGCGCGCACCGCGCACGGCTGGCGGCTGCTGCTCGGCCCGGTGCCGGCGCCGCAGACGGACGACGTCGACGCCGTGGTGCTGGCGGTGCCCGCGACGGCCGCCGCCCGGCTGCTGGCCGGCGTCTCCGCCGAGGCCGCCGAGGCGGTCGCCGGGCTGAACTACGCGAGCGTCGCGCTGGTCGCCCTGGCACTTCCGCCGGGCACGCCGCTGCCGTCGCTGTCCGGCTTTCTGGTGCCACCGAGCGAGGGCACGCTGGTCAAGGCGGCCACCTTCGTCACCGCGAAGTGGCCGCACCTGGCTGCGGAATCCGCGCCGGTGCTGGTGCGGGCCTCGCTGGGGCGGGTGGGCGAGGAGGAGCGGCTGCAGTTCGACGACGGGGTGCTGGTCGAGCGGGCCCGGCAGGAGCTGGGCCAGCTGATCGGCGCGGCGCTGCCGCCGCCGACCGCCTCCTGGATCCAGCGGTGGGGCGGCGGCCTACCGCAGTACCCGCCCGGGCACCTCGGCCGGGTGGCGACCGCGCGGGCGCTGGTGCCGGCCGGGTTGGCGCTGGCCGGTGCGGCCCTCGACGGGGTCGGCATCCCGGCCTGCGTCGCGAGCGGCGAGCGGGCCGCGCAAGACGTGTGCGAGTCATTGGAGATAGTGAAAACATGAGCGAGCAGCAGACGAACGCGGCGCGGATCAACGAGTTGAACGCGACCATCCGCTACACGATGTGGTCGGTGTTCCGGGTCGAGGCGCCGCTGCCGGCGTTGCGCGACGACCTGGCCGGCGAGGTGGACACGCTCTTCGAGCAACTCGCCGCCAAGGGTCTGACCGTCCGGGGCACGTACGACGTGTCCGGCCTGCGCGCCGACGCGGACGTGATGATCTGGTGGCACTCGGCGTCGCCGGACGCGCTGCAGGAGGCGTACGGCCTCTTCCGCCGCACCGCGTTGGGCCGGCACCTCGCCCCGGTGTGGTCGCAGATGGCGCTGCACCGGCCGGCCGAGTTCAACAAGAGCCACCTGCCCGCCTTCCTGGCCGGCGAGCAGCCCCGCCCGTACATCTGCGTCTATCCGTTCGTCCGCTCCTACGAGTGGTACCTGTTGCCGGACGAGGAGCGCCGGGCGATGCTCGCCGAGCACGGCAAGATGGCGCGCGGCTATCCGGATGTGCGGGCCAACACGGTCGCCTCGTTCGCGCTCGGTGACTACGAGTGGATGCTGGCGTTCGAGGCGGACGAGCTGTACCGGATCGTCGACCTGATGCGCGACCTGCGGGCGTCGAGCGCCCGGCGGCACGTGCGCGAGGAGGTCCCGTTCTACACCGGGCGGCTGCGCTCGGTCACCGAGCTGGTGGCGTCGCTGCCCTGAGCTGCTTCCCGGAGCATCGGCACGTGTCCGATGCCGTCCTCGACGAACTCCGGGCCGTCCGGCCGGTAGCCGAAGCGGGTGTAGAAGCCGGCCAGGTGGGACTGCGCGTGCAGCCGGCTCGGGCGGTTGCCGATGATGGCCACGGCCGCCTCGACCAGCCGGCCGGCCAGCCCCTGCCCGCGGGCCGCCTGGTCGGTAACGACCCGACCGATCCGGAGCGCGTCGCCGTCGTCGAGCAGGCGGGCGTACGCACGTACCTCGCCGTCCCGTTCGATCCACAGGTGCCGGGTTCCGACCTCGTCGTCCCGGCCGTCCGGATCGGCGTAGGCGCATTGCTGCTCGACCACGAAGACATCGGCGCGCAGCTTAAGGATCTTGTAGAACGTGCCGATTTCGATATCGCGGAACGAGGCCGTGCGGACCTCGTCGTGGGGTTCCGGAGGCATGCGGCAAAGCCTAGTAGTGCCGTAACCCGTACCGGGGTCGCCCGTTGTACCGGTGGAAGCTGAGCTGTGGAGGCCTTGATGATCAAGAGAAGTAAGCTCTTCGGCAACAAGACCCGGGTGACGTTCAGCCTGCCGGCTGACGCACCCTCCGGCCCGGTGAGCGTGGTGGGCACCTTCAACGGGTGGGAGCCTGGCCGGCACGAGCTCAAGCCCCGCAAGGACGGCACCCGTACGGTCAGCGTGACCATGCCGCCGGGCCACTACTCGTTCCGCTATCTCGCCGACGACGGCGTCTGGCTCGACGACGATAGTGCCGACTCGGTCGGTCCACAGGGTAGTGAGCTACGGCTCTAACGGTCCCCCCGGCTCCTCTGGGCTGGCTGACACACGAGTGAGCAAAGATTGCCCTGAGGTTGAAAGTCGATTGCGCCGGAATAAGTCTCATTTATGGCTAATCTGGCTGCATGACCATGTACGAGAGCCCTGACCTGCACAAGCGTGTCGAACGGTACGAGGCGGCGGTGGACGAGCTGCGGGCGGCGCAACAGGACGTCCGGAGCGTGCTGGTGGATCAATTGCTCTTCGAGCGTTGGCAGCAGATCGGCGCCGAGGTCGGTTTCGTGCCGGCCCGCCAGGACGTCGCCGAGGCGTTCGTCAACGGCCACCCGGACTCCGGTCAGCAGCAGCAGCAGCCGCAGCAGCCCGGCCTGGTGCCGCACCCTAACCAGCAGATTCCGCAGATGTCGGAGTCGTGGGCGAGCTAGTCCCGCGAGCTAGCTCGCGAGGCGTCGCGTCCATCACGTGCGTCGCCCCGTCATCCGCGCCGCCGGGCCACTAGGTTGGCACGCATGGCTGTGGACACCCAGTACGAGGACCTTCTGCGCCGGGTCCTGAGCACCGGCACCCCGAAGAGTGACCGCACCGGCACCGGCACGGTCAGCCTGTTCGGTGAGCGGCTGCGCTACGACCTGTCGGCCGGCTTCCCGCTGATCACCACGAAGCGGGTGTCGTTCAAAACTCTCGCGCTCGAGCTGCTCTGGTTCCTCCGCGGCGAGACCAACATCGGCTGGTTGCGCGAGCGGGGCGTGACGATCTGGGACGAGTGGGCGGACGCGGACGGCGAGCTCGGCCCGGTCTACGGCGCGCAGTGGCGCTCCTGGCCGACCCCGGACGGCGGGCACGTCGACCAGATCGCCGGAGTCCTGGAGACGTTGCGCCGCGACCCGGACTCGCGCCGGATGATCGTCTCGGCGTGGAACGTGGCCGACCTGCCGGAGATGGCGCTGGCGCCGTGCCACGCGCTGTTCCAGTTCTACGTCGCCGACGGCAAGCTCTCCTGCCAGCTTTACCAGCGCAGCGCCGACCTCTTCCTCGGTGTGCCGTTCAACATCGCCAGTTACGCGCTGCTCACCCGCCTGGTCGCCGCCCAGGCCGGGCTCGCGCCGGGCGACTTCATCTGGGTCGGCGGGGACTGCCACATCTACGCCAATCACGTCGAGCAGGTCACCGAGCAGCTTTCCCGGGAGGCGTACGAGTTCCCGTCGTTGACGATCGCACCGCGCGGGTCGCTCTTCGACCACGAGTACGAGGACTTCACGCTGGCCGGCTACCGGCACCACCCGGTCCTGCGCGCGCCGGTCGCGGTCTGAGCATGGTCGTGCACATGATCTGGGCCGAGGCGCGCGACCGGGTCATCGGCGCGAACGGAGCGATCCCGTGGCGGATTCCGGGGGAGCAGGCGATGTTCCGCGAGCGCACGATGGGCGCGACCGTGGTGATGGGCCGGGGCACCTGGGATTCGTTGCCGGCGCGCTATCGGCCGCTGCCCGGCCGGCGGAACGTCGTGCTGACCCGCGACCCGCAGTGGACGGCCGAGGGCGCCGAGGTCGTGCACTCGATGGACGATGTGCAGGCGTACCCGGGTGAGGTCTGGATCTGCGGGGGTGCAGCGGTTTATGCGGCCTTCCTGCCGGTGGCGACGCACATCCTGCGTACCCGCGTTGATCTTGAAGTGGCTGGCGACACCTACGCTCCAGCGATGACCGGCGACTGGATCGTGGCGGGTGACTCCGGGTGGCTCACCTCGGCCACCGGCGTGCGGTACATCACCGAAGAGCTCGTGCGCGCACCGCGAAACACCGGCTCCGCGGGTGCCAAGTTCGATTGAACCGGTTATTCTTCCGGGCCGATGGTAGGCGAATCGCATTCATAATAAATGGGGCGAAACGACCTCACGGGCCGCCAGAGAAGAGATGTCCAGATGCCGCAGACCTTTGCGTCGCCGGTGACCCTGTCGGTGGTCACCCCGATGTTCAACGAGCGTGAGTCGGTCGACCACTTCGTCGCCCGGCTGCGCCCGGTGCTGGAGGGTCTCGGCGAGGCGTACGAGGTGGTGGCCGTCGACGACGGCAGCAAGGACGCCACCGTGGCCCGGCTGCTGCAGCTGCGCGCCGACTGGCCGCAGCTGCGGGTGGTCTCGCTGCGCCGCAACGTGGGCCACCAGACCGCGCTCGCCGCCGGTCTCCGGGCGGCCCGCGGCGACTACGTGCTGAG
>DASWMR010000788.1:0-9783 GCA_036399635.1 Actinoplanes sp.
GGCAAATCCTCGACGACATGCGGCCTGGCGATGTTGCTGGCCGAGGCGGGTTACCGGGTGCTGATCGTGGATGCGGACCTGCGCGGGCCCCGGATCGCCGACTACCTCGGCCTGGTGGGCGACATGGGGTTGTCCACCGTGCTCGCCCACCAGGCCCCGGCCGGCGATGTGATCCAGCCGTACCGGGATCACCTCTGGGTGCTGCCGAGCGGGTCCCTTCCACCGAATCCCAGTGAACTGCTGGGTTCGCAGCAGATGACTGATCTGTTGGGCGAACTTCGGGAGCGGTTCGACACGGTGATCGTCGACTGCCCGGCGCTGCTGCCGGTGACCGACGCCGCGGTCGTGGCGGCCATGGCCGACGGGGCGGTGGTGCTGGCCCGGGCGCGCAAGACCACCGGTGCTCAGTTGACCGCGGCGGTCAAGGCGCTGCGGTCGGTGGACGCCCGGCTGCTGGGTTGCGTGCTGAACATGGTCGCGGTAAAGGGTGCGGACGCTTACTACTACGACGAACGCTCGGCGACGAAGACGGTCGGGGAAAATCAAGAGATGGCGGGTACGGCACCAGCCCGTCACGGTGGCACACCATGACCGCCGTCTGCGCCCGACCGGCCCGGGAACAACGTCCCGTGGCGCCGGGCGGTGAGTGCCCGACCACGAGAAGCCAGCGCGTCCTGTTGTCCGCCCCGGACGTCGGACCTCTCGAAGCGGAGTACCTCATGGCGGCGCTGCGCTCGGGGTGGGTGGCGCCGGTCGGCCCCGACCTCGACGCGTTCGAGCGGGAGGTCGCGGCCCGGGCCGGAGTTCCGCACGCGGTCGCGCTCAGCTCGGGCACCGCCGCCCTGCACCTGGCCCTGCTGGGGGTGGGAGCGGGGCCCGGAGACATCGTCGTGGTACCGACGCTCACCTTCGCGGCAACCGCCTACGCGGTCGTCTACACCGGCGCGACACCGGTCTTCGTCGACTGCGACCCCACCACCGGGAACGTCGACGTCGCGATGCTTGCCGACCTGCTCGCCCAGTTGGATGCCGAGGGCACCCCGGTGCGGGCGGTGCTGACCGTCGACCTCTTCGGGCGGTGCGCCGACTACGACTGCATCCTGCCCCTGTGCGACCGGTACGGCGTACCGGTGATCGAGGACGCGGCGGAGGCGTTGGGCGCCGCGCACCATGGCCGACCGGCCGGGTCTTTCGGCCGGGCAGCGGCCCTGTCGTTCAACGGCAACAAGATCCTGACCACCTCCGGTGGCGGGATGCTGCTGACCGCTGACCAGGACTTCGCGGAACACGCCCGCTACCTGGCCACCCAGGCTCGGCTGCCGGTCGCCCACTACGAGCACCACGACATCGGCTACAACTACCGCCTGAGTAACCTCCTCGCCGCACTCGGGCGCGCCCAGCTGTGCCGCCTGGACGACATGATGGCCCGCCGCCGCGAGTTGCGGAATCTCTACGCCAAGCTCTTCGCCGGCACCGACGGGGTCCGGATTCTCGGCGACTCCGATGACGCGAACGCCTGGCTGACTCCGGTCGTGATCGATCCGGCGGTCGCCGGCTGGTCCGCGACCGACCTGGCGGCACACCTGGCCGCGGATCAGGTCGAGACGCGTCCGGTGTGGAAACCGATGCACCTGCAGCCGGTGTTCGGCGGCGCGCGGAGCCTGCTCAGCGGGGCGGCGCAGCGGCTGTTCGAGACCGGGTTGATCCTGCCGAGCGGATCGGCGCTCACCGACGAACAGGTCGCCTGGATCGCCCGAAGCGTCGCCGACTTCCTGGACCGGGTCGGATGAAGCGGGCAACCGACCTGGTGCTGGCCGTATTGCTGCTGGCCCTGACCTGTCCGGTGCTGTTTGCCGCGATGGTGGCAATCGTGCTGACCATGGGTCGGCCGGTCATTTTCAGCCAGGCCCGGACGGGTCTCGGGATGCACCGGTTCGCGCTTCACAAACTGCGGACCATGTCGGACGCCCGGGACGCCGACGGCGTACTGCGGCCGGACTCGGTGCGGCTCACCCGGCTGGGCCGTTTCCTGCGCCGCTCGAGCATCGACGAACTACCCAGCCTGATCAACGTGGTCCGGGGCGAGTTGAGCCTCGTCGGTCCGCGCCCGCTGTTGCCCCGCTACGAGCAGTGGTACTCCGCTCGGGAGCGACTGCGGTTCACCGTACGGCCGGGGATCACCGGGCTGGCCCAGATCAGCGGGCGCAATGTGCTCGCCTGGAACGACCGCCTCGAACTCGACGTCTGCTATGTCGAGCAACGGACGTACCCGCTCGATTTGCGGATCATGGTCAGCACGCTGGGCAAGACGCTGGTGGGCAGCGGCACGATAGCCGATCCCGCGGTACTCATGCCGGATCTGGATGCCGAACGGGCCGCGCTCCGATGATGCCGATCGACGACCTCGACGCAGCGGATCCTCGGCTGACGACCGAGGCGGCGACGTTGCTCGCCCAGAGCCTGCCCGCCGAGGCGGTGGGCCTCGTGCCCTACGGCCTGCCCGGCTATCACCGGTATCTGGCGGCGCTCCTCGCCCCGCCGCCGGGGCTGCGTACGGTGTGGATCCGGACGATCCTGCGGGGCGGCACGCCGATTGCGCTGGCGGACTGGCGCATGCTCCGCACCACCCTGTTTCTGAACGGCCTGGCGGTGCACGCCGATTTCCGCGGCGGCGGTCTGGGCCGGCGACTGGTGGATGACGGGGTCGCCTTCGCGCGGGCAATGGGTGCGGCGCGGCTCGCCCTCGACGTGGCGACCGGCAATGCGGCCGCCACTGCGCTCTACCGCCGCGCCGGGTTCACCGCTGGGGTCGAACTGCCGTGGCACTACGTCGCAGTCGGCGGGTCGGAGCCGAGGCAGCCGAACGCCCGGGTCGTCGACTGGCCGACGTTCTCGGCAGGCCTCGCCGCCTACGGATTCGCCGACCTGTCGGTGCGCGGCAGCGACGGCGAGGTGGCGTCGGCGCGAGTGATCGGCAAGGTGTTGCGGGTGAACACCAGCGCCGGAACGGCCGGGCTGGCGCCGGCGGAGTTGTGCGCGCTGACCGGTTGCACGCAGGCGTATGCCGTGGGTGGTCCGGCGGAGCACCCGTTCCTCCGATTCGTTCGCCAGACGCGCTGCGTCTGAGGTGGCGGACCCGGAAGTCCTCGACGCCGAGGCGGACGAGCAACGCTGGCTGCAACTGTGGCGCTCGTGTGGCCGGGAGCCGTTCGCCCACCCGGCCTACGGACGGCTCTTTGCCGGCCCGGGCGAGCGGCCGATTGCGCTGGTGATCGATCGGCCGGCCGGCTTGGCCCTGCTGCCGCTGCTCATCCGGCGGGTGCGCGACGATCGCTACGACGCCATTTCCCCGTACGGCTATGGCGGTCCGTTTTTCTCCACCGGCGAAGTGGCAGCAGGTGAGGTGGCAGCAGGTGAGGTGGCAGGCGTCCTGGATGCGGTCACGCAGTGGGCCGGCCGCGAGCGGCTCTGCTCGATGTTTCTCCGCCTCTCGCTCGACCTGGCACCCGTCGACCGGCCGGAGGTCGTCGAGGCCGCGCCCAACGTCGTGGTGGACCTGCGGCGTGCACCGGAGAAGCTCTGGGGCAACTACCAGCACAAGGTCCGCAAGAACGTGCAGAAGGCGCTGCGGGCCGGTTGCACGGTCGGCCGGATCGACCTGCTCAGTGACGTCGACGGCTTCCTCGACGTGTACGGCGCCACCATGCGGCGACGGGCCGCCGCATCCTGGTACCACTTCGACCGGTCCTTCCTCAGCCGGTTCGCGGTCGACCTGTCCGGCACCTACTCCACATTCGCGGTCCGCGACCGCGACGGCCGGATGGTGAGCGTCGAGATCGTGCTGGAAAGTGACAGGTTCCTGTACTCGTTCCTCGGCGGCACCCTGGAACAGGCGTTTCCGATCGCACCGAATGACCTGCTGAAGCATGAGATCGTCGAGCACGGTCAGCGAACCGGGCGTAGCGGTTTCGTGCTCGGCGGTGGTTACCGGCCCGGTGACGGCATTTTCCGCTACAAGCGGGCCTTCGATCCGACCGGCGTGCGTCCCTTCCGGGTCGCGAAAATCATCGGGGATCGGCGCCGGTACGCGGACCTGGTAGCCGCGCATGGTCCGGCAGTCGCCACCGACCGGTCGGAAAGCGGCTACTTTCCCGCCTATCGCGCCCCACGATGACGCGCGGTCGGGCGTCTTCGCTGAGGACCAGCAACGCGAGAAGCAGCCAGACGACCGTCGAACAACGGTTCACGGTCAACGACGGAATACCGACGGCTCCACCGACGACCACAGCCACCAGACCACCGGCAAGGCAGGTCGATTCCGGATTCTCGGCTCGGCGCCGGGCTTTCCACCACGCGGTGGCGAGAGTGAGCAGAACGGCGGTGAACAGGACCGCGCCGACCACACCGCCGACGACGAGCGCCTCGATCCAGCCGTTGTCGTACGCGACCTGGAGCCCGCCGGCGCCATAGCCCACCATCGGCGAACCGTGGAGTACGGCCTCGGTCACCACCGCCAACGTCGAGTCGTCGCCGAGGCGCCCGGCGGTGTAGAGAGCCACGATCTCCCCATCGCTGCCGGGAAGGAGCCGGAGCAGAACCTTGGCGCCGGCCCATTCCGGCGCCATCCCGGAACTGATCCCGCCCAGGACGACGACCGCCGTGCACATCATGGCGGAAAACCGCCGTCCCCGGCCCCCGGTCACCCGCAGGATCTGCCACAGGCCTACCGGCATGCCGACCAACAGGAAGACCTTCGAGACGGCCAGGATCCCACCGACGGTGATGGCGGTGGCGGTCACGGCCAGGGTGAGGGGACGATGGCGGTACAGGTAGATCGCAGCGAGCAGGGCGACCGAATACATCAGGCCGGCCTCGGCAGGTTGGTTGAAGATTCCGGAGTACCGGCCCAACTGCTCCGCCCGGGCGGCAACCGTCTTGGCGCCCTCCTGACCCTGGAAGCTGCTCAGATTCGGACCGCCGCCGGTCGCCCAGGTGGCCAGGCCGGCGTTGACGACCATGGCCCACACGGTGCACCAGCACACCACGGCGATCAGCCGAAGACGTTCGGCTCCGCCGCCGAGCACCATCCAGACGATCATGAGCACGGCGATCGGCAGCAGGAGATTGTCGAGCCCGGCCAGCGCCGACCCCAGGGGGTACCTGGTGGTGTTCTCCGGCGGGAGGGCGGCACCGATCGCGGCGAGCAGGAGCTCGAATCCCAGCAGCGCCACGATCACCATCCCGAGGTGGGTGGCCCGGACGGTCGTCCACTTCGCCGCCACGGCCAACGTGAGGACAGCCGCATAGACCGCCACCTGCTCGGTACGCAGACCGGAGAGCAGGTACGGTCCGAACGCGCTCAGGGTGAGAACGCCGACCAGTAGGGTGCCCTGCCGCCGGTACGCCGTGCCGACGGCGGTCATGCGTTCGGCCGCCAGAGCAGCGTGCGGATCGATTCGCCGGCCCGATACTGGGGCGGGTCGACCGGCACCTGCAGTAGTTCCCGCACCGGCTCGCAGGCGAACGGAGCCCGGCGGATGTCCACCCACGAATTGCGGTCCAAGCGGGTGTCCGGGCCATGCGGTTTGTCGATGTTCGGGCGTACCCCCGGCGCGGCTCGCGGGCCGTGCTCGCTGACGACCACCAGCGGATACTTTCGACATCGCGTGAGGACGCCGGCGATCTGCTCGTTCGACAGGTGTTGCAGCACCTGCCGGATGAGGCACAGATCGGCGTCCGGCGGTTCCTCGCGGGCGGCGTCGAGCCAGGCGAAGGAGACTCCGGGGCGGCCGTACCGCGCGGTGTTCTGTTCCACGACCGGCCGGACGACGTCGAGCCCGACGTAATCCGCCAGGCAGCCCGCGAACCGTTTCGCCACCCGAAAGTCACCGCAGCCGATATCCACCGCGGATCGCACGTCGAAGTCGTGCACCAGTGACCGGATGAGGCTCCCGTACCGGTCGGCCGGCTCGCCGCGTGACCCCGACCCGGAGTCGAAGGCGTCGCCTTCTCCCCAAACGGCGTCGCGGTAGACCGCGGTGAACACCTCTTCGCTCGTCCGCGTGGCATTCGCCGCGCGCATCCGGCGGAGCCGGACCGTCGACACTCGTTGCCGGACCACGGCCGGGGTCAGCCCGGCCAGACGACTACGCCACCCGGAGTGCACCATTCACGGTTCCGTTCGCGAACAGGTCGCCCGGCGCAGCGTTCTTCGCATCAGCACATAGCCGATGACCGCCGTCGCGCTGGTCGCGACGGCCGCGCCCCGCTCGGCGAACGGTGGCACCAGGCCGGCCAGCAACGCCGCCATGACCAGGGCGGATGCTGTTTGGACACGGGCCACCGACTGCGGTCGGCCGTGCCCGCGAAGCAGATCGGCGCAGACCTTGGCGCAGGGCAGGAACACCCCGGCGGGCGCGAGCAACCAGATGAGCGTCACCGACTCGGCGAAGTCCGCACCGAAGGCGACCGGTACCAGCCACGGCGCCGTCAGCGCCAGCACGGTCATGCCGGCGAGGCTGATGCCCCCACTCGCCAGGATCGATCGGCGCCGCAGCAGCGCCGAGCCGGCCGTGGGGAGGCCGGCGGAAGCGAGCCGCGGAAAGGCCACGTGCCCCAGGGCGGAGACGAGCGGTACGGCCAGGCTCGTCAAGGAGGACGCGACCGCATAGTGGCCCAGTCCCGCCGGCGGCGCCGCGACGGACAGCACGATCTGATCGAGACGCGCGGTCGCCAGGGACGGGGCGGTGGTGGCCAGTTCGCCGGCGCCGTACCGGGCCAGCGGCTTGACCAGAGACGTGGCGGCCCGTCCGGCGATCAGGCCTCGGCGGCGGCAGCAACCGTATGCCAGCGCGGATTGCAGGACTGTCGCGGCGAGCAGACCGAGCAGGGCGGTGATCAGTCCCAGGCGGCCGGTGCACCACAGAGCGGCGACGGCCAGGAGGTAACACACCGGCTGGGAGACACGGACGACATTCCAATATCCCAGGCTCATCGCCTGCAAGGCCGCGGTGCGGCTGAAGCCGACAAGGGCGGCACCGCACGTCAATGTGGTGACCCGGTAGCCCATGGTGAGATCGGGGTCGTGCTGAGCCAGCAGCGGCGCGGCCAGCATGCCGATCGGGAGAACGGTCAGCGCGGAAACGACGGTGATGACCTGGGACGTCGCCAGGTAGTCGTAGCGGCGCCGCGGGTCGCGGGCCACGAAGAACGTGGTGGCCGCGGTCATGCCGAGGTCGCCGACGGTGAAGGCGACCACGAGCCACACACTGATCGCGGCGTAGTCGCCGCGAGCGCTCGGACCCAGGGCACGAGCGATGAGGATCCCCGACAATCCCGCGGTCAGCGCGGCAGCGACGTTGCAGACCGCGGTCCGGGCCACCAGGGGACCAAAAGCGGATCCGGTGATCGAGCTGACGGGTGCCGCCGTGCCGGTCACGAAGGGCTGACCCGGCGCCGGCGCACCACGCCGGCGTAGAGGTCGGTGAACCGGGGCAGGCAGGTGTCCGTGGAAAACGCGGCCACACATCGGCTTCGCCCGAGCCGGCCGGCCCGATCGCCGGAGCTGGTCAGGACCGCTTGCACCCTCGTCGCCAACGCTCCGGCGGGATCCGGGCTCCCCAGATCCACCAGCCACCCGGTCTCCCCGTCGACGACCGACTCCCGGGTGCCGTGCGTCGCCGTGGCGACGACCGGGAGACCACACGCCATGGCTTCCAGCACCGAGATGCCCAGTCCCTCCTCGGCCGACGTCTGCAGGAACACCGAGGCACGCTGATACAGCCGCACCAGATCGGCCGGCGCGGTCTCCGAGCGGACGTCGACCCGGCCGGTCAGGGCGAGGTCGGTGATCAGCCTCGCGACCGGCGCGGTGATCGAGCCCCGGCCGGCGAGGACGAGGGGTGCGACGGAGCTGTCCATCCGGACGAGGCGGCCGTACGCCCGGACCATCAGCTCGAGCCCTTTACGCGGATCACCGAGGCGGCAGACCGACAGCAGGTGCCCGTCGCGTCGCCAGCCCCCGGCCGCCGGCACGAATCGATCAGTGTCGACGCCGGGGTGCGCCTTGATCACCCGGTGCTGACCGGTGGCAAGCACGTACGCGAGCATCGCGTCGTTCTCCACCACAACCGCGGCGGCCCCCCGTAGGGCCGTCGTCTCGATGCGGGTGGTGCAGCGGGTCATCCGGCGCCGCCAGCCACGCGTGACCGGATCATCGGCACTGGCACTGGCACTGGAGTCGCGCTCCCAGGCCGCCGGGCTGGCCACCTGCAGGATCACCGGCGGGCCGCAATCCACCACCGGCGCGGCCCATGCCGGGGAGCCCGAGACGACCTGAATCAGGTCGTAGCCGCGCAGCGCCTCGGTCAGCTCGCGCCGCGGCCGATATCGCATGGCCTCGATCTCGACCGCATTGGCTCCCCAGTGGTCGTGCCGGTCCGGGTCGTCCAGCGGGACGCGGAGGCTGGCACGGAGCCAGGATGACGGTCGCGTGATGCGCCGACTGGCCCGGTCCGCCCGGCAGGTCGCCAGGTCATGGACGTCTACCGTGGCATCGCCTCGCGACTCGAGCCCGTCCCGCAGCCATCGGGCGACCGCGGGTACGCCGCCGCCCACCGCGAGGCCGTGGGTCACCAGGGCGATCCGGAGGCCGGTGAGGTTCATCGGCACCCACCCGGCTGCTCCGCGTCGCGGTAGGCCGCGAACATGAGATTGTGGGTGACGATGTGCCCCCGCAGCTGACCGGTCTCCGCGGCCAGCGCCAGTTTGAGCAGCCCACTGATCGGCTTCCAGAGCAGCGCCCGGGCCAGACTCCACCCGCCGTGGGCCACCGGCGGGCAGGCGAACGTGCGTACCGCGGCGAATCCGGCAACCGCGGCGAGCTGGCGGACGCTGCGCTGGGTGTACCAGGTCTGATGGGTCAGGTCGGCGAACATGATGTGGCCACCGGTGGGGCTGACCGCGTTGGGCACCCGGGCGAGGAAGAGCCCGCCGGGCCGCAGCGCACGCCGTACGTTGTCGAATGTGCGTAGTGCCTCGGCCTTGTCGAGATGCTCCAGAAAGTCGGTCGCGACCACCGCGTCCCAGGCACCGTCCGACGAAGTCAGGACGTCGTGGATGTCGCCGAGTCGCACGCTGCGCAGTCCCCTGTCGTGGGCCAGGCGCACCTGTTCGGCGCTGATGTCGACGCCGTGGGCGGTGAAGCCGTCGGCGTCGAGCAGCTGGACCAGATCTCCGCGGCCGCAGCCGAGGTCGAGAACCGTTGTCCCGGCCGCCTCGGCGGGCAGACAGGGTCGGATGTCCCGGCGGTAGACCACCGCTGTGCTGGCGGCGTCGCCGACTCCCGCATGGGTGGAGGCATAGGTGCGATACAGCCGCTCGTCGAGTGCGCTCATGCTGTCGCTGCCGACAGTGTCGTACGGAGGACCTGATCGAGGATGTTCGAGCTGGCCACTCCCGCGCGCCAGGTGCGATAGGCGGCTCCGGCCGATTCGCGGGCGCGCAGCCGCTGCGCGGGAGACATGGCCGCGATCCGCTGGAGTTCGGCGCCGAGTTCCTTGGGCCGATCGCTGCGGACCACCGCTCCGCCGCCGGATGTCAGGACCTCGTTCCAGGGCGTCTCGGCGGAACAGATGACCGGGCAGGAGACGGAGAGGCTTTCCGCGATCACGTGCCCGAAGTTCTCCCCGCGGGTGGGAAAGACGAACGCGTCGTACCGCGCAAAGGTGGGTCTGACCTGGCCCTGCGCCAGCTCGCCGCGATAGCGGACCCGGATCCGCCGGG
>DASWMR010000789.1:0-8022 GCA_036399635.1 Actinoplanes sp.
CGTCCTGCACCTCATCGATGCTGCGACCGAGCCATGTGTTGGAGGCGATGGGCGTGCTCAGCCACGGCAACGTGCGGCTCTCGCTGCACCGGGAAACCACCGAGGCGGACGTCGACCGTTTCCTCGCCGTGCTTCCCGGAATCGTCGAGGCGATCCGGGCGGAGGCGGGGGTGTGACCGTCGAGCTCGACTGCCTGGGGCAGAAGTGCCCGCTACCGGTGATCAAGCTGGCGCGACGCATCCGTGACCTCGGCGTCGGCGAGGTGATTCGGGTGCTGGCCGACGATCCGGCCGCGGCGAACGACATCCCGGCGTGGTGCCGGATGAAGGAACAGGAGTTCCTCGGGTCGCCGCGACCGAACGCCTTCGAGGTGCGCCGGACGAGCTGAGGTCAGGCGGGCAGGAACGGCCGGATTTCGGCGGCCGCGTCATAGCCGTACGAGTCGGCGAAGCGCTTGGCGAAGTCGTCGGCGCGCACGTCGTACTCCTGGGGGCCGACCGTCTCGAGCACGAGCGCGGCCACTAGCGAACCCACCTGAGCGGCGCGTTCCAGCCCGAGGCCCCAGGAGACGGCGGTGAAGAAGCCGGCCCGGAAGCCGTCGCCGACGCCGGTCGGGTCGTCCGCGATGACGTCGCGGGCGACCGGCACGTGGATCCGCTCGATGCCCCGCCCGGTGATCTCCACGCCGTCCTTGCCCAGCGTGGTGACCCGGATCTTGACCTGGTCGAGGACCTGCGCGTCGGTGAGCCCGGCCTTCGACTCCAGCAGCGAGCGCTCATAGTCGTTGGTCAGCAGGTACTCCGCGCCGCTGATCAGGGTCAGCACGTCGCTGCCGTCCATCCGGGCGAGCTGCTGCGACGGGTCGGCGGCGAACCGCAGGCCGCTGGCCCGGCACTCCTGCGAGTGGCGGATCATGGCGGCCGGGTCGTTCGCGCTGATCACCACGAGGTCGAGGCCACCGGCCCGGGCGTTGACCGGAGCCAGCTCGATGTTGCGGGCCTCGGACATCGCGCCGGCGTAGAACGAGGCGATCTGGTTGAGGTCGTCGTCGGTGGTGCAGACGAACCGGGCGGTGTGCGCCACCTCACTGATGTGCACCGAGTCGCAGTCGACACCGTGCCGCTCCAGCCAGGAGCGGTAGTCGGCGAAGTCGGCGCCCACCGCGCCGACCAGGATCGGGCGCAGTCCCAGCTTGCCCATCCCGAACGCGATGTTGCTGGCCACGCCGCCGCGCCGGACCACCAGGTCGTCGACGAGAAAGGAGAGGGAAACCTTGTGCAGCTGGTCGGCGATGAGCTGGTCGGCGAACCGGCCAGGGAAATGCATCAGGTGATCGGTGGCGATCGAGCCGGTAACGGCGATCTTCATGTCGGCCCTCGTGGGTCGGGGAGCAGGGGGCGTTGCACAGGAAGCCTACCGGCAAATGACCAACGGCAGGCCGCCCCGTGAACGGGACGGCCTGCCGGGGTTGCTACGTGATGCGGGTGTGGTGCGGGTGTTTAGTGGAACGAGTCGCCACACGCGCACGAGTTCTGCGCGTTCGGGTTGTCGATCGTGAAGCCCTGTGCATCGATCCGGTCGGCGAAGTCGATGGTGGCGCCCGCCAGGTACGGCGCGCTCATCCGGTCCACCACGACACCGACACCGTCGAAGTCGGTCACGACGTCGCCGTCGAGCGAACGCTCGTCGAAGAAGAGCTGATAGCGCAGGCCGGAACAGCCACCGGGCTGTACGGCGATGCGCAGGCGCAGGTCGTCGCGCCCTTCCTGCTCGATCAGGGCCTTGACCTTCACCGCGGCGACGTCGGTCAGGATGACGCCGGTCGGGGCGGTCGGGGCAATCGCCTCGATCGACTCGGTGTGCGCTTCAGTGGTCACTGAGTAATCTCCCTGCCAGGTGCGGTCGACTGCTGCCGTACTGACCAACGCTAGCCCCATTCCCGGTGATTCCCAATCCGGGTGGCCCAGTTCACCTGCTTCACTCCTCACCTGCTCCACTGCTCGGCCAGCCGCCGGGAGATCTCGGTCAGGCCCTCGACCGGCCGGGCCAGGGCCTCCTCGGTCGAGCCGAAATGATCGGTCAGCGAGTAGGTCTCGGTCACCCCGGCGCTGGCCGCCTCCCGGAAACCGGTCTCGTTCCGGCCGCACAGCACCAGGCAGGGCAGTCCGCGGTCGCGGGCACCGTTGGCGATCCCGGCGACCACCTTGCCGCGCAGCGACTGGTGGTCGAAGGAACCCTCCCCGGTGATCACCAGGTCGGCCGCGTCCAGCTCGTTCTCCAGACCGATCAGCGTGCTGACCAGACCGATGCCGGAGACCACCCGGCCGCCGAGGGCGAGCAGCGCGGCGCCGATCCCGCCGGCCGCGCCGCCGCCCGGCTGCTGCTGCAGGCCGGTGGTGCCGAATTCCTTCTCCAGCACCCCGGCGAAGTGCTCCAGCGCCGCGTCCAGCCGGAAGACGTCCTCCTTGCTGGCACCCTTCTGCGGGCCGTAGACGGCGCTCGCCCCGTACAGACCGGTGAGCGGGTTGTCCACGTCCGTCGCGGCGACCAGGCTCACCGCGCGCAGCCGGGGCGGGCCGGCGATCGCGGCCGCGGTGTTCAGGTACGCCCCGCCGTACGGCAACGCGTAGCCGGCGACGTCCACCGGGCCGGCACCGAGCGCGGCGAGCATGCCGGCACCGGCGTCGTTGACCGCCGAGCCGCCGAGCCCGACGACCACCTCGGCGGCGCCCGCCTCGACCGCCGCGGTCAGCAGCACGCCCAGGCCGTACGAGGTTGCGGCGTTCGGGTCCCGCTCCGCCTCGGTCAGCAGGTGCAGGCCGCAGGCTTGAGCACTTTCCACGTACGCGGTGGCGCCGACCAGCAGCACCTCACCGCGCACCGGCCGACCGAGGGGGTCGACCGTGTCCACCGGGATCCGCCGGCCGCCGAGCGCCGTCGCGAGAACCTCGACAAAGCCCGGCCCGCCGTCCGACAGCGGGCGCCGGACCAGCTCATCCGACGCGGACCAGCCCGCGGCGACCGCCTCGGCCACCTCGGGAGCGGACAGGGTGCCGGCAAACTTGTCCGGACAGATCAGTACGCGCACGCCCCGAGTGTGCCCCATCCAACCACCCCGCCCGCCGCCCTGGACCGGACTGAAGGCTGCGCCCCCCGGGCGGCGGATCTCCGTCCCCCCGCTGTGCGACGATTATTCGCGTGACGTCGACCTGGACCGAACCCTCGAACACCGCCACCGCTCTGCTGCTGCTCGGCCGGGGCACCGACCCGGCCTCCGAGCGCGGCGTGGACTGCCCCGGCGATCTGCCGGCGCCGAGCGACCCCGACCTGGTGGCCCGGGCCACCGCCGCCAAGCAGGCGCTGGGCTCGCGGGTCTTCGTGCTGGGCCACCACTATCAGCGCGACGAGGTGATCCAGTTCGCCGACGTCACCGGCGACTCGTTCAAGCTCGCCCAGCAGGCCGCGGCCCGGCCGGACGCCGAGTTCATCGTCTTCTGCGGCGTGCACTTCATGGCCGAGAGCGCGGACATCCTGACCACCGGCGAGCAGGCGGTGATCCTGCCCGATCTGGCGGCCGGCTGCTCGATGGCCGACATGGCCGTGCTGGGCCAGGTGCAGACCGCCTGGGAGCAGTTCGAGGCCGTCGGCATTGCGGGCGACATCGTCCCCGTGACCTACATGAACTCCTCGGCCGACATCAAGGGCTTCGTCGGCCAGAACAAGGGCGTGGTCTGCACCTCGTCGAATGCTCAGCGCGCACTGACCTGGGCGTTCGAGCACGGCTCGAAGGTGTTCTTCCTGCCCGACCAGCACCTGGGCCGCAATACCGCGGTGCTCGAGATGGGCTTCGACCTGGACGACTGCGTGCTCTACGACCCGCACAAGCCCAACGGCGGTCTCACCGACGAGCAGCTCCGGGACGCCAAGATGATCCTCTGGCGCGGGCACTGCTCGGTGCACGGCCGGTTCACCGTCGACAGCGTGCGCGAGGTGCGCGAGCGGGTGCCCGGGGTCAACGTGCTGGTCCACCCGGAGTGCCGGCACGAGGTGGTGCGGGCCGCCGACTACGTCGGCTCGACGGAATACATCATCAAGGCTCTGGACGCGGCGCCGTCCGGGTCGGCCTGGGCGGTCGGCACCGAGCTCAATCTGGTACGCCGGATGGCCCTCGCCCACCCCGACAAGCAGATCATGTTCCTCGACCGGGCGGTCTGCTACTGCTCCACGATGAACCGCATCGATCTGCCGCACCTGGTGTGGACGCTCGAGGAGCTGGTCGCCGGCCGGGTGCCCAACCAGATCTCGGTAGACCCGGGCACGGCGCACTTCGCGCGCGTCGCCCTGGACCAGATGCTCGCCCTGCCGTAACCGACCGTAGTCACCAATATTCGGTCTGCTCGTCTGCTACTGACCTTTGCCTGAACCGAATCCGGTTAAGGCAATCTTGGGCGTTGTGCTCCCCGCGGCTGTTGTCACTCAGCGCTATGCTTCCCCGGTTGCCGGACTGGGTACCCCCACCGCGCTTGCATTTCGAGATCATTTCCGGGCGCACGCCCGCCGGCTGGAGGTTACGTTGACCGACGATGTCCTGGTCGTGCACGGCGGTGCGCCGCTGCAGGGTCAGATCCGGGTCCGTGGCGCCAAGAACCTCGTCTCCAAGGCGATGGTGGCCGCCCTGCTGGGCGAGTCCCCGAGCACGCTGTTCGACGTCCCGCGCATCCGTGACGTGGAGGTCGTCCGTGGCCTGCTCGAGTTGCACGGCGTCAAGGTCAGCGACGGCCTCGACGACGGCGAGCTCGTGCTGGACCCGACAAACGTGGAGAGCGCCACCACCGACGAGATCAACGTGCACGCCGGCTCGAGCCGGATCCCGATCCTGTTCTGCGGCCCGCTGCTGCACCGGCTCGGCCACGCGTTCATCCCTGACCTGGGCGGCTGCCACATCGGCCCACGGCCGATCGACTTCCACATCCAGTCGCTGCGGGAGTTCGGCGCGGTCGTCGACAAGACCCCGCAGGGCATGCACCTCACCGCGCCGCACGGCCTGCACGGCACCAAGCTGGAACTGCCCTACCCGAGCGTCGGCGCCACCGAGCAGGTGCTGCTCACCGCGGTCCGCGCCGAGGGCGTCACCGAGCTGCGCAACGCCGCCATCGAGCCGGAGATCATCGACCTGATCTGCATCCTGCAGAAGATGGGCGCGATCATCACGGTGCACACCGACCGGGTGATCGAGATCCAGGGCGTCAAGCGGCTCTACGGCTATCAGCACAAGCCGATCCCGGACCGGATCGAGGCGGCCAGCTGGGCCGCCGCGGCGCTCGCCACGAAGGGCGAGATCGAGGTGCTCGGCGCCCGCCAGGCCGACATGATGACCTTCCTCAACGTGTTCCGCTCGATCGGCGGCGAGTGCGAGATCACCGACGACCGGGTGGCCCGGCCCGGTGTCACGCCGATCGAGGGCGGTATCAAGTTCTGGCACCCCGGCGGGGACCTCCAGCCGGTCGCGCTGGAAACCGACGTACACCCGGGTTTCATGACCGACTGGCAGCAGCCGCTGGTGGTCGCGCTGACCCAGGCCCGCGGCCTGTCGATCATGCATGAGACGGTGTACGAGCAGCGGCTCGGCTACACCGAGGCGCTGAACCAGATGGGCGCCACCATCCAGGTCTACCGGGACTGCCTCGGCGGCACCCCGTGCCGCTTCGGCCGCCGCAACTTCAAGCACTCCGCGGTGGTCGCCGGCCCGTCCAAGCTGCACGCCGCCGACCTGGTCATCCCCGATCTGCGGGCCGGCTTCAGCCACCTGATTGCGGCGCTCGCCGCCGAGGGCACCTCGCGGGTGCACGGCGTCGACCTGATCAACCGCGGCTACGAGGACTTCGAGAGCAAGCTGGCCGCCCTCGGCGCCCACGCCGAGCGGTTGTAAGGCTCTTATTTCGGCAACGATGGCGGCGCGGTGTGAAACACACTGCGCCGCTTGGCTACGCTCCTAGCGTGCCCTCGCTTTTTCGCCGCAAGCCAGCCGACGTCGCCACCCCCGAGGTACCGGAGGAGGTGCCGGCCGACGACGCGCGTCCGAAGGGCTACACGCCCAGTAAGAAGGAGCTCGGCCTGGCCACTCCCAAGCGGGTGACCACCGGCCGCCGCCCGGGCACCGCCGCCGCCCCGGCCAACCGCCGTGAGCAGGTCAAGCAGATGCGCGAGCGGCAGCGGGTCGAGCGAGCCGAGGCCGCCGCCGGCATGAAGGCCGGCGACGAGCGCTACCTGCTGGCCCGCGACCGCGGCCCGGAGCGTCTGCTGGTGCGCAACATCGTGGACAGCCGCCGCACCGTCGGCACCTGGTTCTTCGGCGGCGCGCTGATCGTGCTGGTCGGCTCGACCGTGCGGATCCCCGCGGTCCAGCTCGCCAGCAACGCGCTCTGGCTGTTGCTCGCGCTGGGCGTGATCGTCGACAGCGTGCTGATCGCCCGTAAGGTCAAGACGCTGGTCAAGGAGCGCTTCCCGAAGACCGAGCAGCGGATCGGCTCGCTGCAGATCTACGGCATCATGCGCGGCCTGACCTTCCGCCGAATGCGGGTGCCGAAGGTCGCGGTCGATCTCGGCGCCAAGGTCTGACCCCTCGGCCCTGCCTGACCCCTCGGCCCTGCCTGACCCCTCGGCCGTTCTGCCCGTCGCGTGCCCTGCGCGCCTACGGCACCCCGGCCAGGCGCAGCAGGGCCGCCGTCGCGGCGGCGGCCACCACGACCACGACGAACGGGGCTCGGCGCCAGGCGAGTAGCCCGCCGACGAGGACTCCGGTGGGCCGGGCGACGCCGGCCAGATCGGCGCCGGCCATCAGCGCGGCGGTCGCGGCCAGCGCGGCCAGCAGCGCAGTGGCCGCCATCGGCAGCGCGGCCTGCAGCGGCGCGGAGAGTTCGAGGCGGTCGCGCAGCACCACCCCGCCGAGCCGCATCGCGTACGTCCCGGCCGCTAGTACGAGAATCGCCGCAATCAGCATGGTTCCTCCGTCGGGCGATCCGCACCGACGCGCCGCGGCGGGCTTTCGACGGCTTCGACGGCTTCGACGGCGGAGCCGTCCTGATCCGCGCCGCCGCGCCGCCGCGGGCGATAGAGGGCGAACAACCCCAGTAGGGCGCCGAGGACCGGCAGCCCGGCCGGCAGCACCGGCGTCAGCAGCACCGCGATCGCCGCACCGGCGATCGCCACCCGGCGGGTCGGCCCGTCCCGCAGCGACGGCATGATCAGGGCGATCAGGCCGGCCGGGAACGCCGCGTCCAGCCCGAGCACCTCGGGCTCGCCGACCGCCCCGCCGAGCAGCACGCCCAGCGTCGTGCCCAGGTTCCACGAGGTGAACAGCGTGCACCCGATCAGCCAGTAGGTGCGCCGTCGCCGCGCCGGGTCGGGCTCAGCCAGGGTGAACGCCACCACCTCGTCGGTCATCAGGTGGCTGCCGACCAGTCGGTCCCGCCACCGGGTGCCAACGATGCCGGCGACAGCCAGCCCGAACGGCAGGTGTCGGGCGTTCAGCAGCAGACCGGCCAGCACGGCCGCGATCGGGTTACCGGCCGCGAGCAGCCCGACCGCGAGGAACTGCGCTCCCCCGGCGAAGACCACCGTGGACATCAGGAACGGCACCCACACCGGTAGCCCGTACGAGATGGCGATGGCTCCGAACGACGCGCCCACCGCGATCATCGCCGCCGCGATCGCCGCAGCATCCCGCAGAAGCGCACGATCGGGTGTTCGAGGTATCGAACGCATAGACTGAAATACTGAACGACGACCCTGCGTTCGTCAAATCGAACGAGTCGACTGATGGAGCGAACATGCAGCAACCGGCGCCTCCGCTGGCCACCATCGCCGCGGCCCTGCGTCGCGAACGGGAACGCGTCGGCGTCTCGATCGCCGAGCTGGCCCGGCGCGCCGGGATTGCGAAGTCGACCCTGTCCCAGCTCGAGGCCGGCACCGGAAACCCCAGCGTGGAGACGCGGTGGGCGCTCGCGGTGGGCCTCGGTGTGC